>NZ_JBBMEX010000003.1:0-218453 GCF_040096355.1 Maccoyibacter intestinihominis | reverse complement strand
TAAACCCAAACATCTTTATAGTGATAGAAAAAGGCTCCGAGAAACATGATTTCTCGGAGCGCTTTGTCTACAGTCTGTAGCCCCGGCATACGCCGGGGCTGTTCTATGATCCATTAACAACCGAGGTTAAAATATTTGCAGATTGCGTTAAATAACTCGGAACAGCTATTGAATTTTAAACACATAGTTTCGTCCTCCTTATTTGAAATGTATTTGTATCAGCTGACAAAAGAATTGTAACAATATCGTAATATTTATTCAATAGGAGGAGACTGGCAGGAAGGGAAAGATTTGGAACAGGCATTCGGAAAGCTGATAAGTGATCGTGAAAGAAAATAAAGGTTCGAGCAGTTGGATATAGAACTACCAGAGAATTTTTGCATATTATAGGAAGTAAATAAAGATCTGTGAGATGGCGCAGAAAGTAGTAGGGGATTTTAAAACAGAAACGGAAGCCAAAGCAGAAGGCATAAAACGAACCCGGGATTGTCCGGTGGACAAAGACAAGAAAATCTAGTATAATAAACAAAGGTTAGCTACAACTAACCGAAGAAAGGAGACAGAAGCATGAAAGTAATCATTGGAATACTGATACCGTTTTTTGGAACATCCTTAGGAGCTGCGTTTGTATTTTTTATGAGAAAATCATTGAGTGATATGTTACAAAGGGCATTGACCGGATTTGCGGCAGGAGTCATGGTGGCTGCATCCATCTGGAGCCTTTTAATTCCGGCGATTGATCAATCTTCAGAGATGGGGAAATGGTCATTTGTACCGGCGACTGTCGGATTTTGGGCAGGAATGATGTTTTTGCTGATGTTGGATACTGTGATCCCACATCTGCATCAGAAGAGTGAAAAGGCAGAAGGACCGAAGAGTCAGCTTAAGCGTACAACTATGATGATACTTGCCGTTACATTGCATAACATCCCGGAAGGAATGGCAGTAGGAGTTGTCTATGCCGGATATCTTTCCGGAAATGCAAAAATTACTGCGGCAGGAGCATTTGCACTAGCACTGGGAATTGCAATCCAGAATCTGCCGGAGGGAGCTATTATATCCATGCCACTTCGTGCAGAGGGCATGAAAAAGTCAAAAGCATTTTTAGGTGGCGTATTGTCCGGAATCGTAGAACCGATAGGGGCAGTGCTTACGATCCTTGCAGCAAGCCTGATCGTTCCGGCACTTCCGTATCTGTTGAGTTTTGCAGCAGGAGCGATGCTCTATGTGGTAGTAGAGGAATTGATCCCGGAGATGTCACAGGGGACACACTCGAATATAGGAACCGTGTGCTTTGCACTTGGGTTCAGTGTCATGATGGTTTTAGATGTTGCATTAGGATAAAGAAATAGGTAAAAAAATAAATCCCATAAAACCTATTGATATACTATGAAATAAATATTATAATCTGATTTATCAGTTAGGAAATGGAGGCGTACTACGATGAGAAAGTTCTATGTGGTTTCAATGGAATATGCGTGTTGTTGCTGTCGAATGCAATACTCCCGGGCAAGTAATATGGCAGGGTGCTTCGACATGTGTTGTGCTGTACCCGGATAGGACGGATTGTTGATAGAGATGCCATTTGCCCGGGAGTAAAGCCCGGGCATTTTTATGCAAAATAATTGCAGAGCAATTTATCTGTGCACAAAAATGTATGGAAAGCAGACACTATATACAGATATAAAACAGAATGATAAACAAGAATCAAAATGAAGAATTTAAAAGTAAAGAAAATTGTTGTAGCAGCGTTAGCACTTATCTGATCAAAAATTATCCGGATATCCCGCTTCAGAAATTTGACTCCTATGCAACAGCAAAAGAGGCATTTGAGAATGGAACCTCTGTTGCATGGGCAAATGACAATACAGAAGTAATTGCTTTTTCACTTCAGAACAAAGGCTATACGGTAGGAATCCCTTCTCTTGGAAGCAATGACAGTATTGCGCCTGCAGTCACCAAAGGAAAAGATACTTATGGCCCAGAATATGAAGACAGTCTTGTTGTAGAAGGCGGAGAGACCAAATAACAGGAGAATTTAGAAACAGGAAGAAGAGAGCAGTTACATGAATTGGGAATTTATCGTGGAATATCTGCCCTTGTATGAAAAAGCGACAGTTCTCACAGTCAGAATAGGACTGCTTGGAATTGCTTTCGCAATTCTTGTCGGATTTGCCTGTGCAATGGTGCAATACCACAGGATTCCGGTGGTAAGACAGATCGTAGCAGTATATATTGAACTCAGCAGAAATACCCCTCTGCTGGTTCAATTGTTTTTCATTTATTGCTGCCGGTATCTGTTTTAGGCAGCTTACTCGAAAGGAGGTTGCGTCGTGCCGGATTTGGGGATTGATGTTCTATTAAAAGGAAGCAATATGCTTCGGCTGTTACAGGGAGTGGGCGTTGCCGTACAGATCAGCCTGGTTTCGATTGCGATCAGTATGCCGTTGGGCATCGTGGTCGGTTCTCTGATGACCGTAAAAACTAAGCATGAAATGCAGTTTGCAAAAGCAGTAGCAGACCGTGTGATCTTTATGGATGGAGGACAGATCGTAGAGGAAAATGAACCGAAGGAATTCTTTGAACATCCGAAGACAGAAAGAGCAAAACAGTTTTTAAATGTGTTCTCCTTTGAATAATATGGTAAGAACGGTTGCATCTGTCGGCTAAGAGGGATATACTTTTAGAAAGAAAAGCACAGGAGGAGAACCGATGAAATTTTTCTTAGATACAGCAAAAGTAGAAGACATTAAAAAAGCAAACGATATGGGAGTCATCTGCGGTGTGACCACGAATCCGTCCCTGATCGCAAAAGAAGGAAGGGATTTTAACGAGGTGATCGCAGAAATCGCTTCTATCGTGGACGGACCGATCAGCGGTGAAGTCAAAGCAACGACACAGGATGCAGAGGGCATGATCGCAGAAGGACGCGAGATTGCAGCCATCCATCCGAATATGGTCGTGAAGATTCCAATGACCGTGGAAGGTTTAAAAGCAACAAAAGTATTATCCAGTGAAGGAATCAAAATCAATGTTACCCTGATCTTTACGGCAAATCAGGCATTGCTTGCAGCAAGAGCAGGTGCTGCTTATGTTTCCCCATTTTTGGGAAGACTCGATGATATTTCGGTTGCCGGTATCAATCTGGTAAAAGATATCGTGCAGATTTTTAAGGCAGGAGATATCCATACGGAGATCATTGCAGCAAGTATCCGCAATCCGATCCATGTAACAGATTGTGCAATGGCAGGAGCAGACATCGCAACCGTGCCATATTCCGTGTTAGAGGCAATGACCAAGCATCCGCTGACAGATGCCGGAATCGAAAAATTTGTGAAAGACTATCAGGCAGTATTTCACGACTAGATTTAGAGATATATATTAAAAATTACATAAGGAATGACAGAAATCAGGGAATCCAAACCGAGATCGAAAGGATTCCCTGATTTTTTTGTGCTATGGGATTAGGGTGTCAAAAGGTGGTTTCAAGTTTTTTGATTGCAAATTGCCCAAAGCCGGGTCTGTTTTGTTCCGTTGTACGAACATAAGAAAATCTAAGAAAAATTTGGTCTGACCAAGACCATAAATTATAAAGAGAGAATATTAGTGATTGTGTCAATTGTAAAGTGCTGTATTTCCTAATAAAATTTAATTGTTAAGAAGTTCACATAGTTATAAAAATGGAATCGCAGCACCGTCACACTGTCGAAGCGGAGAATGTGGCTGGTGTCATTCCCGACTGGTAGCAGGAGATGTCTATATGCCGACATCCGTAGACGGACGGCGTGAGGCGGATAAAAAATTCGGATATATCCATCCGTGTGTAACATTCCCGCTGTCTGATCTGACAATGGAAGTTCCCACCGTGCGATAGGACGCGTGTGAAATCATTGTAAGATCAAAGGATGTATAGAACAGAAGATAGATAGAGTAAGACGATTAGAAAAGGAAGCATTTAAAAAAGTGTTTCTTTTTTCAGTATAGCCCAAAAGGGTATTGCTATTACGCTTGGGAACGAAAGGAGTCCGAAACGATAAAGTCATCCTTGCGGATACGATTGCCAGTTTACGGCATCCGGCATTCGCTGTGCTGTAAAACCACAGTCGAATGGACAGATGCGTCAAAAAACTTCAGGAGTTATAAAATTCAATCATATGCTCTAGTCTGGAACTCATATTTTCCATCAGGGCATCGACAAGAACCAAAGCTGCCATAGATTCTACTACTACGACGGCTCTTGGTACAATGACAGGATCATGCCGGCCCTTGATCTCTAGAGTGATGTTTTCGCCGGAACGGTTTACCGTCTGCTGGGCTTTAAAGATCGAAGGAGTCGGCTTGACTGCCGCACGAAGCACGATCGGAGCACCATCGCTCATGCCGCCTAAGATACCGCCGGCATGATTCGTCTTTTTACATACATTTCCGTTTTCATCATAGAAAAAAGCATCATTGTTTTCACTTCCCTTTGCAAAAGAAGTTAAGAATCCATCCCCGATCTCAAAGCCTTTTACGGCACCGATAGAAAAAATGGCTTTTGCAAGATCTGCATCGAGTTTATCAAAAACAGGTTCCCCGATTCCGGCAGGCATACCATCAATAATACATTCGATCACACCGCCGGAAGAGTCATGCTCCTGCATACAGGTGTCTAAGTAAGCAGATGCTTTTGCGGCAGCGTCCGCATCCGGCATATAGAGTGCATTATTTGCAATTTCTGCTAAATCTAAAGTAGAAATGGAGATGTCGCCGATGGATTTGGTATAAGCGGTCAGGTTAATGCCGAGTTCTTTTAAGATCTTTGCGGCAACAGCACCGGCAGCAACCCTTCCGATCGTTTCACGTCCGGAGGAACGGCCACCTCCGCGGTAATCGCGGAAACCGTATTTTGCGTCAAAGGTATAGTCCGCATGTCCGGGACGGTAGCAGGCAGCAATTTCGCTGTAATCTTTGGATTTCTGGTTGCAGTTGTATACAACGAGAGAAATCGGAGTTCCGGTGGTTTTTCCTTCAAAGACACCAGAGAGGATCTCTACCGCATCATCTTCCTTCCTGGGGGTCGTAAACCGGGATTGTCCGGGTTTTCTTCTATTTAAATAAAGCTGGATATCCTCACTGCTCAAAGAAAGTCCTGCCGGACAGCCGTCGATGACAACACCGACACCGGCTCCGTGGGATTCTCCCCAGGTAGTGATCTTAAATTGCTTTCCAAATGTTGAACCTGCCATATATGTAAAGTCTCCTTTTTATAGTCTGGCTTTATTGTAGCAGAGAGAAAAAAAGTTTGCAATGCGTATCGGACTGTACATTTTTATTTCTAAAGGTTATAATAGAGCAACAGACAAGAGGAGAACAGATATGTATAAATTGATCAAAAAAGATGGAAATGCAAAGCGGGGAGAATTTCATACCGTGCATGGTGTCATCCAGACCCCGGTATTTATGAATGTTGGAACCGTGGCAGCCATTAAAGGGGCTGTTTCTACGGAAGATTTAGAACAGATAAAGACACAGGTAGAGTTGTCAAATACCTATCATCTGCATGTGCGTCCGGGAGATCAGCTGATCAAAGAATTAGGCGGACTGCATAAATTTATGGTATGGGACAAGCCAATCTTAACGGATTCCGGCGGATTTCAGGTGTTTTCTTTAGCAACCTTACGAAAGATTAAAGAAGAAGGCGTTTATTTCCATTCCCATGTGGACGGCAGAAAAATTTTTATGGGACCGGAGGAGAGTATGCAGATCCAGTCCAATCTCGCTTCCACGATCGCCATGGCATTTGATGAGTGCCCAAGTAGTGTGGCAGAACGCTCTTATGTGGAAAATTCCGTGGCACGGACAACCCGCTGGTTAGAACGCTGCAAAAAAGAAATGGCACGCTTAAATTCCTTAGAAGATACCATCAATAAAAACCAGATGCTTTTTGGGATTAATCAGGGAGCCATTTTTGAGGATATCCGTATTGACCATGCAAAGCGGATCGCAGAGATGGATTTAGACGGTTATGCGATCGGCGGACTTGCGGTTGGTGAGAGCCATGAAGAGATGTATCACATCATTGAAGCCGTTGTACCGCATCTTCCGGTAGAAAAACCGACTTATCTGATGGGCGTTGGAACACCGGCAAATATTTTAGAAGGGGTAGAAAGAGGCGTTGACTTCTTTGACTGTGTTTATCCGACCAGAAACGGACGGCACGGACACCTTTATACGAATCAGGGAAAGATCAATCTCTTTAATAAGAAGTATGAAAAAGATATGCGTCCGATCGAAGAGGGATGCCAGTGCCCAGCATGCAGACGATATTCAAGAGCATACATCCGTCATCTGTTAAAGGCAAAGGAGATGTTAGGAATGCGTCTTTGCGTTCTGCACAACCTTTATTTTTACAATACCATGATGGAAGAGATCCGGGATGCGATCGAAAAAGGGGCATATCAGTCGTACAAAGAAGAAAAATTATATGGTATGGGACAGCTTACGTCCGGCATCAGCAAGGGAGATCTGTAAAAAGTTTGAGAATAATGGGAAAAAGTATTGATGAAAAAGGATTTTTTAGGTACAATAGGGAAAGTGAGTTAGAGATTTAGGAGGAAAAAATATGTATATTTTAGCAATGAGTAAAGCAGGCGGCACAATCGGAATGCTTCTTTGGATTATTGTATTATTCGGATTCATGTATTTCTTCATGGCTCGTCCACAGAAACAGGAGCAGAAGAGAAAAGAAGCAATGCGTGCAGATTTAGCAATCGGAGATACTGTTCTTACTACCAGCGGATTCTACGGAACCGTTATTGACATCAATGATGACACAGTGATCATCGAGTTTGGTAACAATAAGAACTGCCGTATCCCTGCTCAGAAAGCAGCAATTTCAGCCGTAGAAAAACCGGACGATGCAGTAGAAGAGTCCAAATAAAGAGCGGACATGCTGACAGGATGTTAGACAATGGAAAGCAGACCAGTTTTCGTAGGAAGGCTGTTCTGCTTTTTACTTTCTATTCCATACAGTTATAGAATACATAAAAAAGAATAATAACAATTCATGTTGAAATCAAATCCTAAATATACTATGATATTATGAAGTATTAAAATAGCACAGGAGGTAGTACGGCAATGAAATTTCGAGTGGGAGTCATTTCCGGTGACGGGATCGGACCGGAAATCGTAAAAGAAGCAAAAAAAGTATTAGATAAAGTAGGAAGCGAATTCGGACATGAATTCGAGTATGAAGAAATTTTAATGGGCGGATGCTCCATAGATGCAACCGGAGTACCGTTGACAGATGAGGCGATCGAAGCAGCAAAAGCGTCAGATGCAGTATTGATGGGTTCCATCGGTGGCAATACCAGCACTTCACCATGGTACACGCTCCCGCCAAATTTAAGACCGGAGGCAGGCTTACTTAAATTGAGAAAAGCATTGAATCTTTTTGCAAATTTAAGACCTGCATACCTGTATGAAGAATTAAAAGAGGCATGCCCGTTGCGGGAGGACATTATCGGGGACGGCTTTGATATGATGATCATGAGGGAACTGACCGGAGGACTCTACTTTGGAGACCGTGTGACCGAAGAGCGTAACGGAGTCATGACAGCCGTAGATACCCTTACATATAATGAGAATGAGATTCGAAGAATTGCAGTCCGTGGTTTTGACATTGCAATGAAGCGTAGAAAAAAAGTAACCAGCGTGGACAAAGCAAATGTGTTAGATTCTTCGAGACTTTGGAGAAAAGTGGTAGAGGAAGTGGCAAAGGACTATCCGGAAGTGTCCTATGAGCATATGTTAGTGGATAACTGTGCGATGCAGCTTGTCAAAGACCCGGCACAGTTTGATGTGATCTTAACAGAGAATATGTTTGGAGATATTTTATCCGATGAAGCAAGCATGGTGACCGGTTCGATCGGAATGTTATCCTCTGCAAGTTTAAATGAGACAAAATTCGGACTTTATGAGCCAAGCGGCGGTTCAGCACCGGATATTGCAGGAAAAGGAATTGCAAATCCGATCGCAACGATCTTAAGTGCGGCTATGATGCTTCGTTATTCCTTTGATTTAGATGCAGAAGCAGATGCAGTGGAAAATGCTGTAAAACAGGTGTTAAAAGACAAATACCGCACGATCGACATTATGCCGCAGGAGGCAGAGCGCGCAGGAGAAGTGACACAGGTAGGTACCTCTAAAATGGGTGATCTGATCTGTGAGAGAATACAGAAATAAGGAGAATAGATATGAAAAGTGATAACGTAAAAAAAGGGATGCAGCAGGCACCACACCGTTCTTTATTTAATGCACTGGGATTTACAAAAGAAGAAATGGACAAACCGTTAGTAGGTATTGTCAGCTCCTATAATGAGATCGTTCCGGGACATATGAACCTGGATAAAATTGTAAATGCCGTAAAAATGGGTGTTGCAGAAGCAGGCGGAGTACCGGTTGTATTTCCTGCCATTGCAGTCTGTGACGGAATTGCCATGGGACATATCGGTATGAAATATTCCTTAGTCACAAGGGATCTGATCTGTGATTCTACCGAGTGTATGGCATTAGCACACCAGTTTGATGCACTGGTCATGGTGCCAAACTGTGATAAAAACGTACCGGGACTTTTGATGGCAGCAGCCAGAGTCAATGTACCGACCGTATTTGTGTCCGGTGGACCAATGTTAGCAGGTCATGTGAAAGGAAAAAAACGCAGCCTTTCTTCCATGTTTGAGGCAGTCGGCTCTTATGCAGCAGGAACCATGAGTGAAGAGGATGTATGCGAATATGAGGAAAAGGTATGTCCAACCTGTGGCTCCTGTTCCGGTATGTATACGGCAAACTCCATGAACTGCTTAACAGAAGCCCTTGGAATGGGCTTACAGGGCAACGGAACGATCCCTGCAGTATATTCCGAGAGAATCCGTCTTGCAAAACATGCAGGAATGGCAGTCATGGAAATGTATAAAAAAGATATCCGTCCAAGAGATATTATGACAAAAGACGCAATCTTAAATGCATTGACGGTAGATATGGCACTTGGATGTTCCACGAACAGTATGCTGCACCTTCCGGCGATTGCGCATGAGGTCGGCTTTGACTTTGATATATCTTTTGCAAATGAAATCAGTGAAAAGACTCCAAACCTCTGTCATCTTGCACCGGCAGGCCCGACATATATGGAGGATTTAAACGAAGCAGGTGGTGTCTATGCGGTGATGAATGAGTTGTCCGAATTAGGATTACTACATCTGGACTGCATGACAGTAACAGGAAAAACCGTAGGAGAAAACATTAAAGGTGTGGAGAATAAAGATACATCCGTTATCCGTCCGCTGGACAATCCATACAGTAAGACCGGTGGATTAGCAGTCTTAAAGGGAAATCTTGCACCGGACGGCGGTGTTGTAAAACGTTCTGCCGTAGCAGAAGAGATGATGGTACATGAAGGACCGGCAAGAGTCTTTGACTGTGAAGAGGATGCGATTGCCGCTATCAAGGGTGGAAAGATCGTAGCAGGCGATGTGGTAGTCATCCGTTATGAAGGACCAAAGGGCGGTCCTGGAATGAGAGAGATGTTAAATCCGACTTCCGCCATTGCAGGAATGGGACTTGGATCTTCCGTAGCACTGATCACAGACGGACGTTTTTCCGGTGCGAGCCGTGGAGCATCCATCGGACATGTTTCACCGGAGGCAGCAGTCGGTGGACCGATCGCATTGATCGAAGAGGGCGATATCATCGCAATTGATATTCCAAACATGAAGTTAGATGTTAAAGTATCAGAAGAAGAATTAGAAGCAAGAAGAACAAAATGGCAGCCAAGAGAGCCAAAAGTTACAAGCGGTTATCTTGCACGTTATGCATCCATGGTTACCTCAGGAAACCGTGGAGCAGTGTTAGAGATACCAAGATAGGGAAGCTGAAAGAGAGGGATTAGATAACATGCAGTTAACAGGAGCACAAATCGTCATAGAATGTCTGAAGGAACAGGGCGTAGATACGATATTTGGATATCCGGGCGGAGCAATTTTAAATGTGTATGATGAGCTGTATAAGCATAGAAATGAGATTCGTCATGTCTTAACTTCCCATGAGCAGGGAGCTTCCCATGCAGCAGACGGATATGCAAGAAGTACGGGAAAAGTGGGTGTCTGTTTTGCAACAAGCGGGCCGGGAGCGACGAACCTTGTCACGGGAATTGCAACCGCATATATGGATTCCGTACCGATGGTGGCGATCACCTGTAATGTAACGGTTCCACTGCTTGGAAAAGACAGTTTTCAGGAGATCGATATTGCAGGAATTACCACACCGATCACAAAGCACAATTTTATTGTGACAGATGTCAAAGAGTTAGCGGATGTGATACGAAGAGCATTCCGCATTGCACAGACCGGAAGACCGGGACCAGTGTTAGTAGATATTCCAAAGGATATCACGGCACAAAAGACCGAATATAAGGCAAAAGAAATACAGCCGGTGGAGCGTCTGACACAGAAGATGACAGAAGAAGACATCGAACAGGCAGTTTCGTACATAAGACATGCGAAAAAACCATACATATTTGTAGGTGGCGGAGCCGTGATCTCAGAAGCAAGCGAGGAATTAAAAGAGTTTGTGGAATTAGTAGATGCTCCGGTTACGGATACCCTGATGGGAAAAGGTGCCTATGACGGAACCGGTGAACGATACACGGGAATGCTTGGCATGCATGGAACGAAGACATCCAATCTCGGAGTCAGCGAGTGTGATCTGCTGATCGCGATCGGTGTACGTTTTTCAGACCGTGTCATCGGAAATGCCAAAAAATTTGCCCATCATGCAAAGATTTTGCAGTTTGACGTAGATCCGGCAGAGGTAAATAAAAACATTGTTGTGGATGCCTGCGTCATGGGCGATGTCCGTGAGATTTTAAAGAGAGTGAACGAAAGACTTGAGCCGATGGAGCATAAAGAGTGGATGGAACATATCTTAGAATATAAGAAACAGTATCCGCTTACCTATCATCCGCAGGGACTCAGCGGTCCATATATGATAGAAAAAATCTATGAACTGACCAACGGAGATGCGACCATTGTTACCGAAGTAGGCCAGCATCAGATGTGGTCAGCACAGTTTTATAAATATTCCAAGCCGAGAACCTTAATTACATCCGGTGGACTTGGAACCATGGGATACGGACTTGGAGCAGCGATCGGAGCACAGATCGGAAATCCGGAAAAAACAGTTATCAACATTGCGGGAGACGGATGTTTCCGCATGAATATGAATGAGATCGCAACAGCAGTCAGAGAGCAGTTACCGCTGATACAGGTAGTGGTCAATAACCATGTACTTGGAATGGTGCGTCAGTGGCAGGATCTGTTCTATGAACAGAGATATTCCGCAACCGTTTTAAATGACGCAGTGGATTTTGTAAAAATGGCGGAAGCAATGGGAGCAACCGGGATCCGTGCGACAAACCGCGAGGAATTTGATGCGGCAATGAAGCAGGCACTGACCATGAAAACACCGGTGGTCATTGATGCGATCATTGATTGTGATGATAAAGTATGGCCAATGGTTGCACCGGGAGCAGCGATTAGCGAAGTGTTTACAGAAGAAGACCTAGAAAAAAAGGAAAGATAAGACATTGATAAATTTTATCATGTGAGCTATAATTGTGAAAGAATTCACAAGACAAAGAGAGCAGGAGGAGCGAATATGAGCAGAGTGTATAACTTTTCAGCAGGTCCGGCAGTATTACCGGAAGAAGTATTGAAAGAAGCAGCAGACGAGATGTTAGATTACAGAGGAACCGGCATGTCCGTGATGGAGATGAGCCACCGTTCCAAAGCATTTGAGACGATCATCAAAGAGGCAGAGGCAGATTTAAGAGAACTGATGAACATTCCGGATAACTATAAGGTATTGTTCTTACAGGGCGGAGCATCCCAGCAGTTCGCAATGATCCCGATGAATCTGATGAAAAACAAAGTTGCAGACTACATCGTAACCGGTCAGTGGGCAAAGAAAGCATGGCAGGAGGCATCTAAGTACGGAAAAGCCAACAAGATCGCATCCTCAGAAGATGAGACATTTTCCTACATACCGGACTGTTCCGATCTTCCGATTTCCGAAGATGCAGATTATGTATACATTTGCGAGAACAACACCATTTACGGAACGAAGTTCAAAACACTTCCAAATACAAAGGGCAAGACTTTAGTAGCAGACGTATCCTCCTGTTTCCTTTCCGAGCCGGTAGACGTTAGCAAATACGGCATTATTTACGGCGGTGTTCAGAAGAATATCGGACCGGCAGGAGTTGTCATTGTAATCATTCGTGAGGATTTAATTACAGAGGATGTTCTTCCGGGAACACCAACCATGTTGACCTATAAGACACATGCAGATGCAGATTCACTCTATAACACCCCACCTGCATATGGTATTTATATCTGTGGAAAAGTATTCAAATGGCTCAAGAAGATGGGCGGACTTGAAGTTATGAAGCAGAGAAACGAAGAAAAAGCAAAGATTCTTTACGATTTCTTAGATGAGAGTAAATTATTCAAAGGAACTGTCAGAAAAGAAGACCGTTCTTTGATGAATGTACCATTTGTAACAGGTGACAAAGACTTAGATGCAAAATTTGTAGAAGAAGCAAAGAAAGCCGGATTTGAGAACTTAAAAGGACACAGAAGTGTAGGCGGTATGAGAGCTTCTATTTACAATGCAATGCCAAAAGAGGGCGTAGAAAAATTAGTAGAATTTATGAAAAAATTTGAAGAGGAGAATGCATAATGTATCAGTATCACTGCCTGAATCCAATCGCAGAAGTAGGTTTGGATCTATTTACAGAAGATTATCAGAAAACAGAGGAATTGAATGACGCACAGGCTGTTTTAGTAAGAAGTGCAGCGATGCATGACTTAGAGCTGCCGGAAGGCTTAGAAGCGATCGCAAGAGCCGGTGCCGGTGTAAACAATATTCCGTTAGAAAAATGTGCAGACAAAGGAATTGTTGTTTTTAATACACCGGGAGCCAATGCAAACGGCGTAAAAGAACTGGTATTTGCAGGAATGCTCTTAGCATCTCGTGATATTGTCGGAGGTATTGACTGGGTACTGGAAAATAAAGACAATGAGAATGTGAAAAAGGATGCAGAGAAGGCAAAGAAAGCCTTTGCAGGAAATGAGCTTGCAGGTAAAAAATTAGGTGTGATCGGCCTTGGTGCGATCGGTGTGCGTGTGGCAAATGCAGCAACACATCTTGGCATGGAAGTCTATGGATATGATCCGTTTATTTCCGTTAATGCAGCATGGAACCTGTCCCGGAATGTAAAACACATTAATTCCGTAGAAGAGATTTACAGTGCGTGTGATTTCATTACCATTCATGTTCCATTATTGGATGATACAAAGAAAATGTTAAATAAAGAAGCCTTTGCACAGATGAAAGATGGCGTTGTGGTTTTGAATTTTGCAAGAGATCTTTTAGTAGACGAGGAAGCAATCTTAACTGCCATTGAAGAGGGCAAGGTGAAAAAATATGTCACGGACTTCCCAAATACGATAACAGCAGGCAAAAAGGGTTGTATCGTAACACCACATCTTGGAGCATCCACACAGGAATCTGAGGATAACTGTGCTGTGATGGCAGTAAAGGAAATCAAAGATTATTTAGAGAATGGAAATATCCGCAATTCCGTAAACTTCCCGAATTGTAACATGGGAGCCTGTACACAGGCGGGCAGAATTGCAATTCTGCATAAGAATAAAAAGGGAATCATCGGTAAATTCTCAAATATTTTAGGCGATGGAGACATCAACATTACCGATATGACGAATAAGAGCCGCGGTGATTATGCATATTCACTGTTAGATTTAGAGTCTAATGTGACAGAAGAAATCGTAGGACAGTTAGCCGCTTTAGACGGTGTATTAAAAGTCAGAGTCATCAAATAACAATCAGAACAAACGGAGGAACCAATGGCAGTCATTCGACCATTCTTTTCGATTCGCCCAAGCGAAGAAAAAGCAGATAAAATTGCAGCCCTTCCTTATGATGTATACAATAGAGAAGAGGCAAAAGCAGCAGTAGCGAACCATCCGCTGAGTTTTTTAAATATCGACCGTGCAGAGACACAGTTTGACGATACCGTAGATACCTATGACGAGAGAGTCTATCAGAAAGCACATGATCTGCTCTGGGATATGGTAGAAAAAGGAGATTTTATCCGGGAGAAAAAACGATGCTACTATATCTATGAGCTGACCATGAATGGACGTACACAGACGGGGATTACCGCCTGTGCATCGATAGATGATTATGCAAACGGTGTGATCAAAAAGCACGAGAATACCAGAGCGGAAAAAGAAGCAGACAGGATTCATCATGTAGATACCTGTAATGCCCAGACCGGACCGATTTTTTTAGCGTACCGATCAAATAAGCGCATTAATGAAGTAGTTGACCGTGTAAAATCTTCAGACACACCGGTCTATGATTTTGTGGCAGATGATGGGATCCGCCATTGTGTCTGGGTTATAGACAAAGACGCGGATATTGCTGTGATAGAACAGGCATTTTCTTCTATTGGCGAAATCTACATTGCAGACGGACATCATCGTGCCGCTTCTGCCGTTAAAGTCGGTTTTATGCGAAGAGAAGCGAATCCTGACTATACCGGTGAGGAGGAATTTAATTATTTCTTATCGGTGTTGTTCCCGGATGACCGGTTGATGATCATGGACTACAACCGTGCGGTAAAGGATTTGAATGGTATGTCCAAAGAAGATTTCCTTGCAAAAGTATGTGAAATTTTTGACGTATCTGAGATTGAACATGCGTCAGACCAAAGCGAAGAGCAGTTACGTCCGAAACAAAAGGGCGAATATAGTATGTTCTTAGGAGAAAAATGGTATCTTTGCCGTTTGAAAGAGGCAGACAAGAATCCTGACCCGGTCAAAGGACTGGATGTATCCCTATTACAGGATCTGCTTTTAGACCCGGTACTTGGTATCAAGGACCCTAAGACGGATGACCGGATTGATTTTATCGGAGGAATCCGCGGACTGAAAGAGCTAGAGCGCAGAGTACATACGGACTGTGCGGTGGCGTTTGCCATGTATCCAACCTCTATTGGAGAACTGTTTGCGGTAGCAGATGCAGGATTGCTGATGCCGCCAAAATCTACCTGGTTTGAACCAAAGCTTAGAAGCGGACTGTTTATCCATGAGATTTAGGCAGGAGGATACCAATGACAGCAGCAGATAAACAAGAGATTGGCTTATTGAAGAACTATATAGCGTCGATTTTGCCGAATATGCTGGATTTCTGCTTTAATGTAGTGCTTGCAGTGATCGTCTATCTGATCGGCAGCAGGATCATCAAAGCAATCCTGAAGATGAACAAACGCTGGGCAGACCGTAAGGAAATTGATGAAGGCGTGAAGCAGTTTATCCATGCTTTTATCAAAGGTGCACTCTATGTTCTTTTGATCTTCATCATACTGACACTTTTTGGAGTGACGACAGCATCGGTCGTAGCCGTGTTAGGTTCCGCAGGACTGACACTTGGTCTGGCATTGCAGGGCAGCCTTTCGAACTTTGCCGGTGGTGTGATGATCCTTTTGATGAAACCCTTTAAAGTGGGTGATTATGTCATTGAGGATACGAATAAAAATGAGGGAACTGTTGAAGAGATTTCCCTTTTTTATACCAGACTGAAAACGATTGACAATAAAAGTATCGTCATCCCAAACGGAACACTGGCAAATAACAGTATGACAAACGTAACAGCCGCAGAGAAACGCAGGCTGGATCTGACTGTCGGCATTTCCTATCAGGCAGATATCAGACAGGCAAAAGAAGTCCTAAATCAAGTGATCTTAAATGAACCGGCATGTCTGTTAGAAGAAGAGACAAAGGTGTTTGTTTCGGAGCTTGCAGACAGTTGTGTGATCATGGGCATCCGTATCTGGGTCAAGACCGAGGATTACTGGGATGCGAAATGGCGTATGAACGAAAACATCAAATACGCATTGGATGAAAATGAAATAGAGATTCCATATCCACAGATGGATGTGACAATCCGTAGTTAGCGTGGATCATCGTTAGAATGGGATTATAGAAAAAGAAAGACAGTTAACATTATTCTTGTTAGGGAAGATGTTAGCTGTTTTTTGTATGGAAAAAAATCTTTGATAAGTGAACGGACGTTTACTAGAATAGAGAGGTAAACAATCGTTTACAAGAAAGGAGTGATTTTATGGGTGATACGAAAGAAGCAATTTTGACCACTGCCTTACAGTTATTTGCAGGCAATGGTTATGAGGCTGTTTCCGTCAGTGAGATCGCAGGAGCGCTTGGAATGACGAAAGGCGCATTATATAAACACTATAAGAACAAACGGGATATTTTTGACCATATTTTAATACGGATGGAACAAAGAGATGCAGAGCAGGCAGGAAACTGTGAGATGCCAGAGGGAACTTTAGAAGAAATGGAAGAGCAGTATCAGGACATTTCCATGGAACAGTTTTTTACATATTGTAAGGAGCAGTTTACCTATTGGACGGAGGATACGTTTGCTGCGTCATTTCGCAGAATGTTGACCTTAGAGCAGTTTCGTTCCGAGGAAATGCAAAAACTGTATCAGCAGTATTTAGTAGCAGGACCAATGGAGTATGTGGCAGATCTGTTTACATCATCAGGAGTCAGGAATGCAAGGGCTCAGGCGGTTCGTCTGTATGCAACAATGTTCTTTTTTTACAGTGTTTATGACGGAGCAGAGGATAAGGAAAGTGCAAAGAAGCAATTCCAAGAGGCGCTGAAAGAATTAGAGAAAAGCATTTGTAAAGAATGGTAAAAAATTGTAAGAAAAGAGGACAAAGAAGCATTATGAAAAAAACAGAACCGGCTCTTTTGGGAGCTGATCGAAAAGTGTGCAATGATGCAGCACATTCTTCTGATTTTCCGGCAGTCGGAGATTTTGTGATGGCGGGGAAAACCGGGGAAGGAACCCAGGCAGTGATCCATCAGGTACTTCCAAGAAAAAGCGTGTTCATGCGAAAAGCGGCAGGCAGCGACCGAAAGGAACAGTTAGTTGCCACGAACATTGATATTGTATTCCTATGCATGGCATTGAATCAGGATTTTAACGTGCGGCGATTAGAACGTTATCTGTCTATCGCATGGGACAGCGGTGCAAAACCGGTGGTGGTGCTGACAAAGTCAGATATCTGCAAGGACATAGAAGAAAAACTGCTCGCGGTGCAGGAGGCAGCACCCGGTGTCAGGATCATAAAAACAACGGCATTAGAGACCGCTGGAATAGAAGAAATCCTGCCCTATCTTTCAGCGGGAACAACCGCAGCGTTGTTAGGTTCTTCCGGTGTGGGAAAATCCACGCTGGTCAACCGACTGCTTAGAGAAGAACGTCTTGCAACGGGTGGCATCAGAAATGATGATAAAGGGCGGCATACAACGACACATCGGGAACTGCTGTTTTTACCAGATGGCGGGATGGTCATTGATACACCGGGAATGCGTGAACTTGGCATGTGGGATGCGAAAAGCGGTATCAACCGTACTTTTTCGGACATTGAAGAACTGGCACTGCAATGCCGTTTTCGCGATTGTACGCATACGGTAGAACCGGGATGTGCGGTGCAAAAGGCATTGAAAAACGGAACACTTTCTAAAGAGAGAATGCAGTCCTATCAGAAACTGAAAACAGAAAATGATTACATGGAACATGCCAAAAGTTATTTAGAAGTAGCAGTAAAAAATATGAAACAAAGGAATGGATGTCAAAGATCATGGGTCCAAATCCCATCAAACTAGAAGAGGAGCTGCTCTTATCGTGGACACCGGAACAGTTAGATTATATGCATGATGTTCCTTACTGGAGGGACATGGTACAGAGATGTAAGGGGGCAACCGTGCTTGAAGTGCGTGAGATGGAATCCAATGAAGAAGTCTGGGAGGACTGGCTGAAACAGGAAAATGAATATGCCGTTGGAGACCGAAAAGCCATGGAAGCAGGCGGTGGAAAATACCTGAATTTTATTCAGATCGTTCTGCAAAAGAATAATCTTACAAAAATGTAAGGATCAGAAAGGAAATGTAAGCTAAGAAAAGGGCAACGCATTTCCTTTTCTGCTATGATCAATATAAATTAGGGTGTCAAAAGGCGGTTTCAAGTTGCCAGCCACTAAGTTGTGAGGCACCTTTTGCCACCTAATCTATATATCAAAGAAAGCGAGGGCGAAAAGAATGAAAACAGATCGGTCAGCCGATGTACATGGGGTCACTCGGAGAGGGATATGCATTCTATATGCGACTGTATCCGTCCAGCTACCGGAAATACCGGACACCGGAAAAAACATATGATGGAATGATCTTTGTGCCGGAGGCAACGCCGATCGAGATCCGGTAAATTATAACGTTTTACTACAGAAAACAGTCATTTCGCTACATGATACTTTAGCAGAGCGATACTTTTTCCGATAATTATATTAGAAAAAACAGGATGATCGGGAAAGGAGACAGGCGATGCAGATAAAATATACCAACGGGATCGGCTGGGGTTCTAATATGCTAAAGAGCTCACAGGAGAAGTTACAGCGTCAGGCTGAAAGAGACAGTAAGGTGGCATTTTTTGAAGCACAAAAGGAAAATCTGAAAAACAGGGAGTCTTTGGATTTAGACGATATCGCAAAGAAATTAGAACTGTTACATTCCTATGATGACCAGATCGCGGCAGCAAAACAGGAATATAACAGCTCACAGATGTTCCATGTGATGGATGAAGCAATAGAACGCGGCGAACAGATGGCAAAAGAAGCGAAGAAAAATGAGCCGAAGACAGAAGAAGAGAGAAGAGAAGAAGCAATCAAGGAAGCAAACGGAACAGAAGATAGCGAAGGAATGCTTTCTGAAATTTTAGATGAGCAGTTAGATACGATAAGTGATGACAATGGAACGGACACACTGGTAATTTCCGGTAAGGGAATGGAGTATTGTAAGCAGTTATATGCTGCGGAATCTGAAAACCAGACAGAAGAAGCGGATGCAGAAAATTTAAGGTTGAAATCTATGCAGAAATAGGATATCGTAATTTTGTGAAATCATTCATAAAATTGAAATGGAGGTATCAGGATCATGGGAAAAAGATTAGTTGCATATTTTTCAGCAAGTGGAGTTACAAAGGGACTGGCAGAAAAATTAGCGGAGGCGATAGAAGCTGATATTTTTGAAATAGCACCGGTGGAACCGTATACAGAGGCAGACCTCAAGTGGACGAATCCACTGGCACGATGCAATAGAGAAAAAGCCGGCAAAAAAGATGTGGCAATAAAAGAAACGGTACAGGATATGGACAGTTACGAGACTTTGTATATCGGTTTTCCAATCTGGTACTGGGCTGCACCAAATATCATCAATACGTTTGTAAAGCAGTATGACCTTTCCGGAAAGAAAATTGTACTTTTTGCAACCTCCGGTGGCAGCAATATCGGAAAGACAGCCGAGAAGTTAAAACCATATCTGAGCGCAGGAGCCGAGATCGCAGGCGCAGAAGTTTTGAACCAGAACCCGAGTCTGGAAGAATTGAAGCAGTGGGCAGTGTGGTAAAAGAAACATAATAAGAACAAAAGTTCGAGTTGCAAGAGATGTTTATGGGACACTTTATTTTCTATAATAGGAATCAGATAAGAAATCATTCTTTCTGATTCTTATTTTTATTTTATAAGAAGTTATAAAATAAAAATAAGAAATGAAGTATTATAAAAATTTGTTGTAAACAAATGTATGGAAGGAGTAAAACAATATGAGGAAAGGAGGATACAGCAGACTGGGGGTATTTGGAACTATGAACCATTATGATAATAGCGGATATAAAATAGGCGAGAGTAGACCGGGACTTTTTGGGAGTGTAAATACTTATGATTCTAGTGGGGATAGAATAAGCCGTAGTGATAAAAGTTTATTTGGTGGATTTAATCATTATGGTGATTGATGGATAAAGAAGATACTCTGGTTAATAAATTGCCCTGCGGTGTTAAAGAAGTGTCGCCTGACATGCGACCAGCATTGGTTGCTTTTAGATATAATGTAATTAAAAGTAGTAGGAAGTAATTAGCTGGCTATGGAACGAGGACAACTTTATAGAATTAAAAAATATTTCTAAAAAGTATCTTTGTGTGAAAGGAATGGTATAAGTGCGATGAGGACAAAAATGGATGAAGTGATTATAGAAAAACAGGAATATTTACTTTTTGATAAATATAAGCTGAATACGAATAGGAATATAACGCGATATGAATATATTTCAAATGTTCCGTTAAAGGTTAGTAAAAGGGAACCTGATATGAGAGTTTGTAAATGTGGTGCGCATTTAATTACATTAGCATACATTTTTGATAATAATATCTTTCGAAGTAGAACTTTACTGGGGAGAAAATGTCCCTGTTGTGGACATAACTATTTTACATTAAAAACGATTGCTCTTTGCGAAGAAGCGTTTACAATTGTAGAATATACAGATTTGGAGGAGAATATTGGAAAAGAAGTACAGGTAGATATGTATGAAGTTAAAAGAGGAGATATTTATTTTGCGGATTTAACTGGTATAGAACATCATTGCGGTTCAGAGCAAACCGGCTGGAGACCTGTTATGATAGTACAGAATGATGTGGGAAATTATTATTCTACAACAACGATTATTGCAACGATTACATCCAAAATCAAAGGTAGTCAGCCAACACATGTATATTTAGAAAGTGGTATATTGGACAAAGACAGTATAGTATGTTTAGAGCAATTGAAAACTATCGATAAACAAAGATTAGGACGATTTATTTGTAATGTTGGGGATTCTATAATGGAGAGGGTGAATGGTGCAATACAGATTAGCCTGGGAATAAATAATAACATAGATAAAGGAGTCGGAAATGAGAGACCAAAAATTATATGAATCAGTCGGAAAATACATAGATAAATATTACATAGACAAGCCGGATGATATTAAACTAGATAAAGAAATGAAGTCTATATTTGATAGAATCTCGGAATTTAGAAAGAAAAAGGCAACAAAAAAATGTAATGCCGAAGAAGATACAGATATTGAGATAGATGAAAGTGCCGTAGAATCGTTTGATGTTGAAAGTATGCAGAAAATGAAAGCAACTGACGCTATGTCTTCGACATTGGCAACAAACCGTAATATAGAAAGTCTTATGGGACAGATGGATGAGACATTTTCACAGCGATTGTTGCGTCTTATTGATGAGAGAGGTATGACGGATTCAGAAGCATATAATAAAGCTTATGTGGATCGGAGACATTTCTCAAAAATCAGAAAAGATGTGAATTATACGCCAAATAAGAAGACTGTGCTTGCGTTTGCAATAGCATTAGAACTATCTATTGATGAAGCGAAGGATCTTCTAAATTCAGCAGGCTTTGCGTTTTCAAGAAGTTCAAAGACGGATATTATCGTAGCTTATTTCTTACAGAATAAGATATACGATATGTTTGAAATTAATGAGATATTAGATGCTTATGGACAGCCAATTTTTGAGTAGGTGATGAAATTGTCGCCTATCATGCGACCAGCTCTGTTAGTTTCGTAGATATAATGTGATTACAATAAACCGAAGGGGGTAAATCACATGAATGCGGAATTAACAGAGCTGGTTTTTATTTTGGACAGAAGTGGTTCAATGGGTGGACTGGAGAGCGACACAATCGGTGGATTTAACGGGATGATAGAGAGGCAGAAAAAAGAAGGAGAAAAAGTTAATGTGACTACAATCCTCTTTGATGATGAAGTGGAAATCATTCATGATCGTTTCACGATTGATGCAGTTCAGCCGTTGACGGATAAAGAATATTATGTCCGGGGATGTACGGCATTGCTTGATGCGGTAGGACATGCAATTAACAAAATTGACAATGTGCAGAAACATTTGCCGGAGGAACATCGTGCCGGAAAAGTATTGTTTGTAATCACTACAGATGGATTAGAAAATTCCAGTACAGACTTTAATTACAATGACATTAAGCGAATGATTGAAGCAAAGAAAGAATGTGGCTGGGAGTTCTTATTCCTTGGAGCAAATATTGATGCAGGCAAAGAAGCTGAAAAAATTGGTATTGAAAGAAACAGGTCAGTAACATATGAGAATGATCATGATGGAGTAGCACTCAATTACGAGGCTGTTGGCAGAGCAGTGAGAGGCGTTACAAAAAGCAGAATCTGCAGTATAGAACTTGATGATGCCTGGGCAGATGATATCGCAGAATATCATGATAAGGCAGGAAAAAGGTAGGTGATATTTATGGTAGATGCAAGAGAAATGAAAAAGATACTTCGTAATAACGGATATGAATATCAAAGATGCAAAGGCTCACATTTTATGTATTCAAACGGTATTTATACGGTTGCGGTTAATAAGGATCTAAATGCAATGGTGGCAAAAAGAATTATTAAGCAGTACCACCTGCAGGTAGCAGGTGTGTAAGAAGGGAGAACAATTTTATGGCAATGATTGTATGTCCACATTGTGGAGAACAGGTATCAGAAAAAGCAAAGAAGTGTGTGCATTGCGGTGAAATATTGATACTGGAAGAGAAGAAGCATTGCACAGAATGCGGTGTTGAACTTGAAGAGGGGATGACAGAGTGTCCGAATTGTGGCTGTCCGGTTGATGATACAATAGGGCAGGAGACAGATGAAAAGCCGCAAAAGGTAGAGGTAACAGGGGTAAAGGTGACTAAGAAGATAAAGGTTATTATTGGAATTGTGATTGCATTATTGGTGGTCGGAGGAGCAACAGTATTTGGAGTGACACAATATCAGAAGAAAAAGGCAGCAGAGGAATATGCACAACGGGTGGAAGAGTATTCTGATAATCTGAATTTAGCCACAGTTACAATGCTGACAGGTGCGAGCGATGCTGAGTCAAGTGCAAATCTGATTAAGCAGGTATGGTATAATGCCATCTACGAAAAAAGAGATGATGAAACAGATAAGTATACTCGTCCCAAAGGATATTTTGTATCTGATTTTAACGATGCGTTAGGTAATCTGTATGCAGATTCGAGCTTCAGCAGTAAGGTAAGCAGTATTGAAGATAACCAGGATACAGTCAATGCATTGATGAAAAAATTGAAGAATCCACCAGATGAATACAAGGATGCATACGATGCAGTATCAGATTTGTATGATGCGTATATATCGTTTACCAACTGTGCAACAGATCCGTCAGGCAGTTTGCAGACATATTCAAGTACTGTCAATGATGCTGATACAAATACGTTAAATGCATATAAGGCGTTGGAACTGTATCTGGACGATTAAATAAGGGGCAGAGCGCAGGATTGCACTCTGCCTTTTGGCTATAAGTTTTGGTATTATGTAATGCCTAAAATATTAACAAATATACTCAAAAGCAAAGTTATGAATATCTTTCTCACAAAAACTAATGACTTTTAAATGAAAATAATTAAAGCTCGCAAGAAAATGCGATTATTTTGATTGCAAGAATGGGCGTTTTGTACTATAATTTAAAAAGCGAGTTTTTACTCAATTGTGACAAATATAACATGTCTATAGAAAAAGCCACGAGGTGTTAGAATGAGAGTAAGTTACAATAAATTATGGAAGTTATTAGTAGACAAAAAGATGAGTAAAGCCGATTTAAGAAAGGCTGTAGATATTGCTCCGAATACTCTTACAAAGATGCGTAAGGATGGAGAAGTGTCTATGAGTGTATTACTCAAGATTGCTACATATCTGGATTGCGATATTAGCGATATCTGTGAGTTTGTGAAAGATGAAGAATAAACCTTGTTGGAGAGTGACAAATGGCAGAGTTAGTATATAGTGCAGGACTTACATCAAAATTATTTTGGCTACAGGAGTCTAGAAAGACCGCAGGATATATCCTGGATGGATATAGCAAGGCGGATATCCGCAAGATAGCCTGGGAAGAGAATATCTATCAAGTAAAAGCAGAATATCGTGCATATGAGGTATTGAATGGTACTTATCGTAGAGTATCTGCATTGCCGGAAGCTGTGCTTCAGGCTTTTACCACTTGTGATGTGGAGACAGCAAAGATTTTAAACTTAATTGCAATTCTTATGGATAGCCGACTATTTTTTGAATTTCTTCATGAAGTGTATGATGAAAAGCTCAGACTTGGAGAAAAGGAAATCAAAGACAGGGATTTGAATGTATTCTTTTCGGATAAAGCGTTGCAGAGTGATGTGGTGGCTGGATGGACGGATACAGCAGTACGGAAACTGAAACAGTGCTTTACTAGAATGATGTTTGAGGCGGGATTACTTGAAAGTAGTGCAAAACCAAGAACAATCAAGCCAATTCACATTGACTATCGTACAGAGGAATTGCTGACTGCAAATGGACTGGGAGAATACTTGAAAGCTGTGAAAGGAGTCTGAGCATGGCAAAGTTAAGTTTGGATGATAGACTGAATCAGATAGAAGACAAAATATCAGATAAGTCGTTTAGAGAGAATAAAGGACTTGGAAATGAAGTCGGATATTATATATTCGATTATGATCCAAGAGAAGAGCTGTATGTGAGAAATCATATAGCATACCTCAAGGATAGAATAAACAACGGAAATAAAGATTTCAGAATAGTTGAGTTTGACCTGTTTCATCTTATGATTGAGATATTGCAGGAGGAAGGGTATCTGGAAGCATTCTTTGATTTGGAAAAAGAGAATGGATTTTTTGAAATGGCAGACAGCCTTGTAGAGACTTTGGGACTGGATGAGACAAATGAGCTGAATCTAATCATATCAAGAATATTGCAGGAAGATTTGACAGACAGTGTGGTATTTCTTACCGGAGTAGGCAAGTGCCATCCGATAATAGCAAGCCACAACATCTTAAATAACCTGCATCAGGTACTTGACAGTGTGCCGGTAGTGCTTTTCTATCCGGGAGAGTATAGCGGACAGGATTTGAAATTATTTGGAACGATGGATTCACACAACTATTACAGGGCATTCCGTCTGGTGTAGAGGAGGAAATACAATGCAGATTAAAAATATGTTTGAAAAGCAGATTGACCGTGACATCAAGGGCGTTATTAAAGTAGGTCAGTCGGATGAAGAAAATGTATATCAGGAATTAGATGAATATGTAGTGACCAAGGAACTTCTGAAGCATTTCAGGGATTTCTTCAACAATTATGAAAAAGGTGTAGACGGATATACAGATAAGATGGGTGTCTGGATTTCCGGATTCTTTGGAAGTGGTAAATCTCACTTCTTAAAAATACTGTCTTATTTATTAAAAAACAGCACAGTAGAAGGTAAAAGAGCCATTGAGTATTTTACAGGACGGCAGTCTGATGCAAGCATCAGACCGAAAATAGAAGATCCGATGCTTATTGCAGAGATGACAAAGGCTGGAACTATTGAGTCGGATGTCATGCTTTTCAATATTGATTCAAAGGGTTCTGCAAAGGTAGGCTCCGGCAAGGAGGCTATTGTTGAAGTGTTTATGAAGGTGTTCAATGAGATGCAGGGATATTGTGGTTCAATACCTTATCTTGCAGAATTTGAACGTCAGTTGGATAACGAGGGCAGATTTGAAGAGTTCAAAGAGAGGTTCGAGGCGAATGCAGGAGCACCTTGGGATAAAAAGAGACAGGCATTTGCAGTTATTCAGGATAAAGTAGTAAAGACATTAGTCGAGATGGATTTCATGAGTGAGGAAGCAGCCCGCAACTGGTGCAAGAATGCAAAGGGTAACTATGACCTCAGTATCGAGAAGTTCGTATCACTTGTGCAGGAATACTGTGCGAAGAAAGGACCGAATCATCATGTTGTCTTCTTAGTTGATGAAATCGGTCAGTATATTGCAGATGATACACAGCTTATGCTTAATCTCCAGACAATTGTGGAAGACCTTGGAACAGCCTGCAAAGGTAAGGCATGGGTTATCGTAACGAGCCAGGAGGATATTGATTCTATTACAAAGACAAAGGGAAATGACTTTTCTAAGATTCAGGGACGTTTTGATACGAGACTTTCTCTTTCGGCATCCAATGTTGATGAAGTAATTCGTAAGCGTGTGCTTGCAAAGAATGAGACAGCAACACAGACGCTTAGACTTCTCTATGAGCAGAAAGAATCAATTATCAAGAACCTTATTACATTTACAGCGGATACAGCGGACAAGAAGTTGTATGCAGATAAGGCGGATTTCGCAGACTGCTATCCGTTCATACCATATCAGTTCAATCTTTTAGGACAGGTACTTACTGCGGTCAGAACACATGGCGCAAGTGGAAAGCATCTGTCTGATCAGTCACGTTCTATGCTTGCACTGTTTCAGGAGTCGGCAATCAGAGTAATGGATAAAGAGGATGGAGTATTGGTTCCGTTTAGCTTCTTCTATGATCCATTACATAAGTTTATTGACCACCAGCACAGTCAGGTGATCTCAGATGCAGAAAATAACAGTAAGCTGGATGAGTTCGATGTAGAGCTTTTGAAGGTTCTCTTTATGATTAAATATGTCAAGGAAATCAAGGCAAACGTAGATAATCTTACTACACTTATGATTTCCAATATTGATGACGACAGGATTGAAGTCCGTTCTAAGATTGAAGAATCATTAAAGAAGCTGATTAAAGAGACACTTGTACAGAAGAATGGTGAAATATACATCTTCCTGACAAATGAGGAGCAGGAAATCAATAATGCCATCAACAATGAGTCAGTAGAGATGGGAGAAATCATCGGAGAAGCGTCTACAGTTATCTTTGAGGAAATCTATACAGAGAAGAAATACCGTTACAGCAGCCGTTACTTATTCCCATTCAACCAGAAGGTGGATGACCGATTCTTCAAGGGCAATCAGTCTAACGATATCGGAGTGACAGTTATTACACCTTATGGCGGAGATTATGCAGACTCTGCACTTCGTCTGCTCTCAGCACAGGAAAGCAGTGTGATTGTGAAGCTGCCAAATGACAGCACATTCCTTGATGAGATTACAGAATCCATCAAGATATATAAATTCCTTAATAAAAATGCGTCCGGAGCCAGAGGCAGCTTTGACAGCATCCGCAGGGCAAAAGAGGATGAGCGTATTGAGAAGAAGGATAGAATCAGAATCTTTATTGAGGATGCATTAAAAAATGCTGATATCTATGTAAATGGCGATAAGGCAACTATTTCGGCTAAGGAGCCGGCAGCAAGAATTAATGAAGCCCTCGGTAAGCTTGTAGCCATGAAATACAATAAGCTCACCTACATGGAGACAGCACCGGAGATTTCAGATATCAGCGCAATTTTCAAACACAATGATGGTCAGATGAGCTTCCTGGGCACAAGTGATACCACACCGAATAAGCTCGCATTGGAGGAAGCGGTACAGGTAATCGGATTAAATAATGCCAGACATATGAAGACATCCCTTAAGTCATTACAGGATAAGTTTGGTGCAGCACCGTATGGATTTGATCCAAAGGATGTGCAGTGGCTTGTTGCAATGTTGTTCAAGCTGGGAAGAGTGTCGCTTACTCTTAACAGTCAGAGTCTGTCATTGCTTTCAACGAATCAGGATGAACTGGTTAGATATATTACAAAGCGTGAATATGTAGAGAAACTCCTGATAGATATCAGAGAAAGAGCAACGGACGGACAGATTCGTTCTGCAAAAGAAGTTATGAAGGATTACTTCGGATTTACTGTATCCAGTGATGATGATGACAAAATCATGAGTAGCTTCAAGAACAGAGCGAAGGATAAAGTTGAAGTATACGATGACATCCTTGTAGAGTACAGAATCAATCCGAAATATCCTTGTAAGCGACTGATGGAAGAGGCAAGAAAGAGACTTGCAGAAATCCTTGATATCAATGAGCCTACAGAGTTCTTCAAGACAGTAGATAAGAAGAGAGATGACCTGCTTGATGATGCAGAAGATACTGCACCTGTATTTGATTTCTTTAAGGGAGACCAGAGAAAGATTTTTGAAGAGGCAGTGAAGAACCTTGCATATTTTGGAAACAGCAAGACTTATGTAAGTGACCAGGAGCTGTTAAAGGTAGTCGAAGAGATAGAGACTATCGTAAAGGACAGCAAGCCTTTCGGTAAGATTCAGAGATTACCGGAATTAAATAAGAGATTTGAAGAGCTTCATATGGGATTGCTTGAAAAGGAAGCAGCTATCATGGATCCATTAGTACATGACGACTTCCTTAAAGTGAAAGAAGTATTGGATACTAAGCCATTTGCGGAAGTGCTCCGTCCTCGTATCAATCAGAGATTTGATGAGATCTGGGAGAAACTCAGAACATCCAGTGATATTGCTGCAATTAAGAATATCAAGCTGGAAAGTGACACTTTAAAAATCAAGTGTCTGGATGAGATAGATGAATATGAGAGGGCACATCAGCCTGCACCGGAACCACCTGTCGCACCGGTAGTACCAGGTAAAGAGCCGATTGAACCTATTCCAGCACCGACTAAAGTAAAGACAAAGAGACGTAAGAATGTTTCCATCAGCAATGTGGCAGGGGCTAGAACATATTCGATAGAGACAGAGCAGGATATTGATAAGTTTCTTGCTGAGATGAAGCAGAAACTGATGAATGAACTGGAAGAAGACACAATAATTACATTGAGCTGATAAGCTTGATTGGAGGATATAGCACATGAACAAAAATGCAATTAAAAAATTTGCAATAGATGCAAGAAATAAGCTGATAGCATCCGTTACCGATAAAGCGGGTATGCTTGGGATCACACCGGATAATTGCAGTGAAGCAATCACAAAAGGTGCAGATTTTGAGGTATATAGGACAGCAGCAGGAACAGAGGTAACACTTAACAAAAAACAGTGTGAGCAGAGAAGAAAACTGGTAGACCAGATTCATGCAAGAGGCTTTGAAGCGGTAGTGGAAGAAGTGGCATATACATGGTTTAACAGAATTTGTGCTATCCGTTTTATGGAAGTGAACGACTATATGTATCCTGTAAGAGTTCGTGTGCTTTCTTCCGAAAAAGAAGGAAAAAATGAGCCTGATGTGGTAACTATGGCTCCAGATATTGACTGGAATTTCACTGATAAAGAGAGAGAAGAAATCATTGATGCCAAGATGAACAACAGGCTTGATGATTTATTCAGAATGCTCTTTATCAAGCAGTGTAATCTGCTTCATGAAGTGTTACCGGGACTTTTTGAAGAGACAGAAGACTATACAGAAATGCTTCTGAACATCTCATTTACGAATGAAGATGATGTAATTCGTATGCTTGTAGATGGTATCGATGAAAAAGATTTTAACATCACAACTGTTGATGAGGATGGTAAGGCAGCAGGACAGGTAGAAATCATAGGCTGGTTATATCAGTATTACAATACAGAGCCTAAAAATAAAGCATTTGCCAAGAAAACCAAAATCACAAAAGAAGAAGTACCGGCAGTTACCCAGCTTTTTACTCCGGACTGGATTGTACGATATATGGTCGAAAACAGCCTTGGCAGAATGTGGGTAGAAGGACATCCGGATGATGAACTAAAAAGCAAATGGAAATACTATCTGGATGAGGCTAAGCAGGAAGAGTCTGTGCAGCAGGAACTTGATAAGATAAAGGCAGAGTATGCAACATTAAAGCCGGAAGATATAAAGCTTATTGATCCTTGTATGGGATCCGGTCATATTCTGGTGTATGCGTTTGATGTATTTATGCAGATATATGAAAATGCAGGATGGTCACAGAGAGATGCTGCACAGAGCATTATACAAAATAATATATACGGACTTGATATAGATGACAGAGCTGCACAGTTGAGCTATTTTGCAGTGCTGATGAAAGCAAGACAGTATGATAGAAGAATCTTGACCAGAAGTATAGAACCGAATGTATATGCTGTGCAGGAGAGTAATGGTATTAATCGTGGTCAGCTTAAATACTTTGGCGCTGGATTGACAGATGTAGAGAAGAATGCAGCAGTATCGCAGATGGAAGGACTTCTTAACACATTAAATGATGCAAAGGAATATGGTTCTTTGCTTAATGTGGAAAGCTATGATTGGGAGCTGTTAGAGAAATTTGTAGAGAATACAGATACAGAAAGCCAGATTTCTTTTGATACATATGGATTGGATGAGACTGCAGAGCAGTTGAAACAATTGATTAAAATTGGCAAAGTTATGGCACAGAAGTATGAGGTTGTTGCAACTAATCCACCATATGCTGGAACAAGTAATCTTAGTGCAAAGGTAAACAATTTTGTAAAGGAGAATTATCCTGATAGTAAGGCTGATTTGTTTGCTGTGTTTATTGAACGTTGTGGGGAGATGCTTAAGAAAAATGGTTATCAAGCTATGATTACGATGCATTCATGGATGTTTTTGTCGTCCTTTGAGAAGTTGCGAGAAAACGTAGTTCAATTTAGTATTGAAAATATGGCACATCTTGGAGCAAGAGCATTTGAAGAAATAGGTGGAGAAGTAGTGCAGACCACGACTTTTGTAATCAAAAAAACTCATATTCAGAATTTTAAGGGAATATATATAAGACTTGTTGAACCAAATACACAAAAAAGCAAAGAGAAAATGTTCCTTTTAAAGAATAATAGGTATATTACTAACCAGGCAGTTTTTGGGCAAATATCAGGTCAGCCTATTGCTTATTGGGTTAGTGATAATTTATTAAATGCATTTAAAAATTCTACACTTGATAAAACTGCAAATTGTTGCACTGGAATGCAAACAGGAAATAATAGCAAATATATAAGATTGTGGTATGAGGTTAATTATACTAAAACCGCAATGTTTAACGAAAACGAAATATATAAAAGATATAATTGTGGTGGCGAATTTCGAAAATGGTATGGAAATCATAATAATGTTGTTATGTGGAAAGATAATGGAAAAAGCATTCGAAACGAAAAAAGTTCAGTTATAAGAAATGAGAAGTTCTTTTTTAAAGAGGGATTGTCATGGAAAAGAATTGGGAGTTCTGGAATTGGACTACGTTTTTTACCGAAAGGATTTATTTTTGACCAAGCAGGGGATTCGATGTTTATCAAGGATGCAAGTAAAATATATTATACACTTGCTTTTTTGAATTCTAAAGCAGCAGAGTCATGTTTCTCTTTTATTGCGCCAACAATGAATCTTACTGCTGGTAACATGAATAGACTACCATTTATTTATGATGTTAGAAGAAAGAGTAATATAGATGAAGTTGTAAAATATAACATTGAAATTAGTAAATGTGATTGGGACAATTATGAAACTTCGTGGAATTTTAAACGTCATCCGTTAATATCTGTTATTTCGCGGAATAGAGCATTATTTGATGATACAGCAGATATTAATTTAGCAGAATGTTACACTTGCTGGGAGAATGAATGCAATGAACGCTTTAATCAGCTCAAAGCAAATGAGGAAGAATTGAATCGTATTTTTATTGATATTTATGGCTTGCAGGATGAATTGACACCAGAGGTAGAAGATAAAGATGTCACAGTTCGTAAAGCAGATTTACAGCGTGATATTAAGAGCTTGGTTTCTTATGCTGTTGGATGTATGTTTGGACGATATTCATTGGATGAGGAAGGTCTTGTTTTGGTAGGACAGCCTTTTGAAGCACATTTCTTTGAAGCATCAGCACCAGTTTGTGGAACTGGATTTGCCGGAGCACCGGGGGCATCCGTTCCAATAGGTGAATTTTATTATAAGACAGATGAAGGTGTGAAAAAATGCACTTATAATCCTGACAAAGATAATATCATTCCTATTTGTGATGAAGAATATTTCTCGGATGATATTGTTTCAAGATTCTGTGAATTGGTGAAGATTGTATATGGTGAGAAGTCATTGGAAACAAACCTTGATTTTATTGCAAAAGCACTTGGCAACAAAGGAAACACAAGCAGAGAAGTAATCAGAAATTATTTCTTAAATGATTTCTTCAAGGATCATTGCAATACTTATTCTGTTACAGGATCTGGTAAGCGTCCTATTTACTGGCTATTTGACAGTGGCAAGCAGAATGGTTTCAAGGCACTTATTTATATGCACCGATATGATGCTGATACAGTTGGCAGAGTAAGAACAGATTATCTTCATAAAGCGCAGAAATATGTGGAGACTGCTATGCAGAGTGCTCAGTATACGATTGACAATGCAACATCAGCATCAGAGAAATCAAAGGCTACAAAGGCAGTAACAAAGTACACAAAGCAGCTAGCAGAGATGAAAATATATGATGAAGCCATTGCCCATGTTGCTAATCAGAGAATCGAGATTGACTTGGATGATGGTGTAAAGGTAAATTATGCAAAATTCCAAGGAGTGGAAGTAGCACAGGAAGGTAAAAAAGCATTGAAAGTGGACTTGCTGGCAAAGATATAGTGTATAGTTGAAATCAAGCAAAATTATATTTGGAAAGGATTATATATGGAAGATATTTTTATTACAGAGTTTTTGAACTTGGATAACGAATTTAAAGAACTTGGTGTATTTGATTCTATAATTAATAGAGATAGTCCATTTTTTATTAATTTACTTAGACTTAAAGTAAATAAAACGCCAGAGTTTCAAGGTTCTTATGAAAGAATTAATAGTTTCTATCGAAAAATAATGATTTTGCTTGATTCTTCAAAAAGTAAGGAAGATAAGTTATACAGGGCTGCACTGAAACTTTTTCATTTTCCAGGAGTAAGTGGAATTAATCTTGGCGTTTCAGAAACTGGAATTGATGCAGGATTCGGATCGGTTTTGTCGAAACAAGTAATAAATGATGCTTTTGATATAGTTAAATCAGGTTCAGAACAGCCGGAAATATTCCAGCTTGTAGGACTTTTTGAAAAGAATGTTTCAGCAGATCGCTTGAGTGACATGATAGCAACTATTATATTGCCAGATATAAGAAACTATACGATAGGGATAAATAGAAAGTTGAACATAAATACGGATAAATATCCTGATATTGAATTTCAAGGGGAAATTGCAATTAATCCATATAAAAAATGTGAACTTCTTTATTTACCAGAAGAGGTTTTGCATGAGATTCCAATAGCGGAATCTTGGAGTGATATTGATAGAGTGATTCAAGAGAATCAAGCAATCCGTGACGAGGTAAATGAAGCAGTTGGAAAAGAATGGAGAAAAATGTGTTCGGCAGATAAGAAAGAATATTTGAAAGAACATATTTTCAAAAATTCTGAGCGATGTGGCAGAATGATAGAAAACTATCGTACACAGACAATAGCACCATATGAAATTGAAAGTAATGCTGAATATTTGGTAGCAAGCACATTTAAGCAGATTAAAAGAGAGGGAATATTTGATGTGCTTTCACATTCTGCAAAGAGAGAACTAAGTAGTTTGGAAGCAACCATAGAAGTCCTTTCAATATTTAGAGATTGGATAGAAAACAATCGAGGTTGGGACGAAATATTGTCAGCATCAACAAGCAAAAGAGAAAAATCATTACAAAGACTTTTGCATCTTTCGGGAAAGTATTATTGCACACAAAATAATATAGATATGGCATTTGAAGCAAATGAAGGTCCTGGACCAGTAGATTTAAAAATGAGCAGAGGAAATGATAAGACTGTTGTTGAGATAAAGCTTTCATCAAATGCTGATTATATTCATGGATACGAAGAACAAATTGAAGAGTATGCAAAAGCTGAGGGTACTACACAGAGAGTATTTGTATATGTTAAAGTTGGAAATCCTGTACGGGATGATAAGATTGAGAGTCTTCATAAGTTTAGGCTGGAAAATGGGGAGAATCCACCTAAATTATTTATCATAGATTCTCAAAAACAAACATCAGCAAGCAAAAGGTAAAAATTGGTAGTTTTTGCAAGGACAAAAGTTGTGAATAAATCTTAAGCAGGAGGTTTTTTATTATAGATGAAGCATGAAATATTGAATGAATTGAACCTTGTCGAAGATCATGAGCGAGAATGCAAGCTGGCAACAGGTGGACTTCCTGAGAGCATATGGGAGACTTATTCTTCTTTTGCAAATACCAATGGTGGCACGATTCTGCTTGGAATTAGGGAACACAGAGATTCTTTTACTGTTGAAGGACTGACAGATAAGCAGATTGTAAAATATCAGAAAGACTTTTGGAGTACATTGAATGACAGGAATAAGGTGTCAAAGAACATCTTACTGAATCATCATGTCAGACCTGTGACTGTCGGAGAAAAGAAAATATTAAGAATTGATGTTCCTGCGGCAGACAGGCACGATAAGCCGGTATACATTGGGACAGATCCAATGAAAGGTACTTATAAAAGAGATTATGAAGGTGACTTCCTTTGTACGGAAGAGGCAGTCCGTGCGATGTTTGCTGACCAGAGAGATGTATCTGGTGATGTGGAAGTGCTGGAAGAGTTCGGATTAGATGTGCTGAATAAGGATACGATAAAAGGCTATAGAATTATTTTTGAACAGCTTCACAGTGGACATCCTTGGAATGCCCTTGAAAATGATGAGTTCCTTATGAAACTAAGGGCAGCAGCAAAGAATAAGAATGGTACATTATCTCCAACGATAGCAGGACTTTTATTCTTTGGAGAGGCTTATCACATTACAGAAGTTTTTCCTAATTATTTTCTGGATTATCGTGAGGAATGCGATGATAAAGCGGTACGTTGGTTATTCCGGACACATTCTAACGAAGGTGATTGGAGCGGTAATATATATGACTTCTTCTGCAAGGTGCGCACTAGAATGGACGATGATGTAGCAGTTCCGTTTGCAAATAGACGAGATGGATATCGTGTAGACAGAGTGGATGTGCATGATGCATTGGAAGAAGCATTGGCAAATGCACTGGCGCATGCAAATTATTATGGCAGACGAGGAATCCTTGTGGTTAAAAAGGGTAAGGAACTTAGTATTTCCAATCCCGGTACTATCAGAGTAACAAAAGAAGAATTTTATGCAGGTGGCAATAGTGATCCACGAAATCCGAATATCTTAAAGATGTTTGGCTTTGTAAATGTCGGTGAGCGTGCCGGAAGTGGTGTCGATAAGATTATGACAGCATGGGCAGAACAAAATTGGAAGAAACCAGAATTTGATTTCTCAGAGCGCAGTGACAGGGTAACATTAAAGCTCGAAGTTGGACAAGTGGTATATATTCCTGGTGCTGCTGATATCAGAAATGAAAATACAAATCAAACAGAAGCAATTGCTTTGTCAAAAGAAGATAAAATACTTGAGTATATCAGGCAGAATGGAAGTATTTCTTCTCAAAAAGCCGCTGATATAGGTGGTTATAAGTCAAAGACAGGAGCTAGAAAATTGCTTGATAAGATGATAGAAAAAGGATTGATTACGAAGATTGGAAATGGGCCGGCAACTAAATATGTGATTTAGTGGTCACATTGCTACTTATCGAACACTTTATTGAACACTATCGGACACTTTTGCGGACTATCGGATACAAAGTGTTCGATAAGTGAACATTTATCGGACACTAATTAGCATAGGCTGAATATAAATATTTGTGCAGACTATCTGCACAAATGGATTAGAAGGTGAAATATGGATTTACAGAACATACAGGATCAATTAAATACAGAATTTGCCAAATCAGAGACAAGAATCATATTCTGGTTTGATGATAAAGGTGAATACGAGGATGAGGTATCGGAACTGCAGCTTGGTGATGTAAAGCTGCACATTCTTGATGGTACAAACTGGCTCTATTCAAAGTATCTATTAAACGAAGAGGATAGAGAGAGTAAATATCTTGTCTATGCAGCCTTTGCAAAGCCAAGTGATGCAGAGAATCCTCTCGCAGATATGTATTATTACTCAACACCTTATTATACTGACAGAGTATCACAGATGTCACAGGAGATTGGCATTGATAATCGCTTTAAGGAGCATTTATCACAGTATGCTAATTTCTGGAAGAATAAGCATCGTATTGAAAAGTTCAAGGAGCTTGGAATTGACCATTACAATGCACAGACAATTGATATTGGTTTGATTGCTGTACTCACGGATGTAAAGACTCCAAATTTTGAGGAAGTAGTTAAGCAGATGATGCTCGGTGACAATGAGAAGTATTTTAAGGCATTGGATGATAATGGATTGACCGATAAGTTCTGGGAACTTTGCGAAAAATTCTTTGGATATAAATCTGAAAAGCCGAATATAGATGATTTGTCTGCTTGTATGATATTAACATATGCATCATCTACATTAAAAGCTACTGTACCGGAAGCAATGAGGTCCTATATTCTTAAGAAACGCAATGATGTTGTAGTCTTTATCCGTAATATCATGGACAATGTAAATTATCAGGATGCCTATGACAAGCTGGTAGAAAGAATAGATAAGTCCCTGCGTTTTGTGACAAGAATACAGGATGGATTAAAGAAAGATGTGGAGAAGAAAAAAGATAGTTCTCTCCAGTTGGCGGACGTTTTCGCTTGTGATGCTTTTGCCGGGTTAGATGACATTATTATTGATTGGGCATTGGAACAGTTAAATGATGAGATTTTAGATGCACAGATTGATGGACTTAATATTGCTCAGGTAGCTGATCAGAGAATGTCTAAGGCATATCATTATAGCGAAAGATACAAGAATGAATATACGACTATCAAGTATGCATATTTGATGATGAAGTCTGTATCACTTATGGAATTTTCAAGTGATATTAAGACATTGGTTACAAATTATCAGAAAGAGTCTTATTTGATAGATTCATATTATAGATGGTTTTATTATGCATATGACCAGATTGAAGATAACAACAAATTCTCTGATGTAAGACAGAGAGTAGAGAATATTTATGCGAATACATATTTGCAGAAGATAACACCGAAGTGGAATGAGAATTTCACAAATGATGTAATGAATGCTACAGACCTGCCTAAACAGGAAAACTTCTATAAGCATTATCTTAGAGGCTACGATGGAAAACAGAGAGTCATTGTGATTATTTCTGATGCTTTTCGGTATGAGTGTGCAAGGGAACTTTTTGGCAAATTGGAATTAGATGAGAAGTGTACACCAAAGATGGAGTGTATGCTTAGCTGTCTGCCTTCTGTTACATCAGTTGGAATGGCGAGTCTGCTTCCACATAAAGAGATGCAGGTGGATGGAAGCTTGAATGTGACTGTTGATGGACAGGCATGTGCAAGTATGGAGCAAAAGGATAAGATTCTGAAATCTTATAATGAAAATAATGTGGCATTATCATTTGATGAAGTAGCAAATGCAAATCAGGCACGAATCAGGGAGTTGATTCAGGGCAAGAATATCGTGTACATCTATCACAATCAGGTGGATGCAAGAGGGGACAAGCCAGCAAGTGAGAATGAGGTATTCAATGCTTGTGCAGAGGCGATAGAAGAGATACATAAGTTGGTTAAGAAACTGACTGGTTATGTATCGGCACCAAAGTTTTTCATAACCTCAGATCATGGCTTCTTATATAAGAGAGACAGATTACAGGAGTTTGACAAGGTATCATATCCAAAGGATAAATGCCTTTATACAAACAAGAGATTCCTTATTACAGAAGATGCAGTAAATGAGCAGGGAATCATGGCAAGAACAATGGCGTACCTTAATAAACTTTATGTAGATACACCGGTTGGAGCAGATATTTTCAAGGTTGCCGGAGGTGGACAGAATTATGTGCATGGCGGTACGTCCTTGCAGGAGATGATAGTACCGGTCATTGAACTTACCACAAATACCAGAGGTGTGGCATACGATTATGTGGATGTTGTTCTGACATCTGTTACTCGTAAGGTGACAAATCTTATCACATACTTTGATTTCATTCAGACAGAGAAAGTCACAGACACTATGAAAGCACGAAGTATTGTTGCGTACTTTACTATGGAAGATGGAGAAAAAATTTCATTTGATGTGCCTATGATTGCTAATAGCAGGGAAGATGCACCGGAGAAGAGAACCTTCCATGAGAAGTTTATATTGAAGTCAAGAGAATATAAGTATGGAGATAAGTATTATCTTGTGTTGGCGGATGCAAATGATGAGAAGAATATCTTGCAGCAGTATGAGTTTATGATTGATATTGCGTTTGTGGATGATTTTGGATTTTGATATTAGGAGAAATTGTCATGGAAAATAATATTGTATATCATTATTGCACAGTAGAAACATTTTTAAATATTATAAAAAATCATACTTTACGCTTATCAGATCTATGTAGTTCAAATGATAAAGCAGAGATGAAGATTTTGTTTAGCAACTTGAAAAATGAAATATTAAATCAGTATAGGAAACGGGAAGATTTTTTTGAAACGATAATATATGGTATGGATGTAGATGAGTCTTTTGATTTTATACTTAAAAGAATGATTTATAAAATGAACAATGATATAAATCAAATGTTATTCGGAACATGTTTTTCAGAGAAGGGAGATTTATTAGGGCAGTGGAGGGAATATGCTGATAAAGGAACAGGAATTGCAATAGGATTTAATATAGAATGGCTTCAAAAGTTAGGTAATAAAAATCCTTTTAAATTTTCAAAAGTTAATTATGGCTATTCAAAAGATAATATATTAATAGAAGAGTATGCGGCTCGAATTTATAATGGAATGATTCAAACAATGGAAAATGGAGAGATAAAAAAACTTATTGATGATTCTAGCAGCTTGCCATATATGATTTATTTGCAGAAAGAATGCTTGCTTTTTGAATCAGTTTTTCAAAAAGGTAAAGAATACAAAAGTGAAGAAGAATGGCGCTTAATATTAGACGATGAAGAGACACGAAAAAATTATCCGGAATGGGATATATATTATAATTGGAAAAATAAGAATTTGAGATTTGGTGAAAAAGAAATTTATAGCTTGATACCAAATGGAATGGAATTTATGGTGAAAAGTGGAAGAATTATTCCATATTTGGATTTGAAATTTGATGTTGACAAAAATAATCTTCCTATCGAAGAAGTGATTACTGGACCAAATTGTAAAGTTAATATTTTAGATATATATCATTTGTTACAATTTTATGGATTTGATGGGGATAAAATAGAAATTAAAAAATCACAATCATCATATCGTATATGAAATTCTTGTAGATAGTTTGCATATTTTCAAATGTGTATTTAAATCAATTTTGAAGTAAGTTAGGAGTGTAAATTATGGATGAAATAAATGATTACAACAATATATCAGAAACCGATGACAGACGAGAAATTATAAAGCAGAAACTCCGCCAATACTATGACGGACGTATTGTTCGCAAGGACTTAACAAAGTCAATCCGCGAAGGAGCCAATGTACCTGTTTATGTATTGGAATATCTTCTTGGTCAGTACTGTAATTCAGACGACCAGGAGATTATTGATGAGGGCGTAGACAATGTGAAGCGTATTCTGCGTGATAACTATGTTCGCCCGGATGAAGCACAGAAGATATTGTCCCTCCTTCGAGAGAGAGGAAGTTATACAGTTATTGACAGGATTACAGTAGTCCTCAATACCAAGGAAGACAGATATGAGGCAACATTCTCTAATCTTGGAATTAAGAATATTCCTATCAGTGCTGACTATGTGAAGGATTATGACCGCCTGCTCTGTGGTGGTATTTGGTGTATTCTCCAGCTTGACTATGAGTTTATCGAGGAAGACAAGAAGAATACACAGCCTATCCGTATCAGAAAGCTGACACCGATTCAGATGCCACATGTGGATATGGATGAGGTAAAGAATGGTCGTAAGGCATTTACAAAGGAAGAGTGGATGGATATTCTGCTTCGTTCTACTGGTATGGAGCCGGACAAGCTTTCTGACAGAGCTAAATGGTTATTGATTGCCCGTATGATTCCGCTTGTTGAGAACAACTTTAATATGTGTGAATTAGGACCTCGTTCTACAGGTAAATCATACATATATGAGCAGATTTCTCCAAACAGTATCCTTGTTGCCGGAGGACAGACTACAGTTGCCAATCTGTTTTATAACATGTCTAACAATACAGTAGGTCTTGTCGGAATGTGGGATGTTGTAGCATTTGACGAGGTTGCCGGTATCAAGTTTAAGGATAAAGATGGTATCCAGATTATGAAGGGATACATGGCATCAGGTGCATTTTCCCGTGGCAAGGCTGAGATACAGGCAAAGGCATCTATGGTCTTTGTAGGTAATATCAATCAGAGTGTTGAGACTTTGCAGAAGACATCAAGCCTGTTTGACCCATTTCCGCCTGAAATGGGTACGGATACTGCTTTCCTTGACCGTTTCCATGCATATATACCGGGCTGGGAGATTCCTAAGTACAGACCGGATTCATTTACAAATGATTATGGATTTATCACAGATTATCTATCAGAGTTTATGCGTGAGCTTCGTAAGGATAATTACAGCAATATAGCAGAGAAGTATTTCAAATTGGGAAATAATTTAAATCAGAGAGATGCAATTGCTGTTCGTAAACTGATTTCCGGATTTATCAAATTGATTTATCCGGATGGAGAAGTCAGCAAGGAAGAAGTTGCAGAGATTATGGATATTTCACTTGAACTTCGTAGACGAGTAAAAGAGCAGCTTAAGAAGATTGGTGGAATGGAGTTCTATGATGTGAACTTCTCATACATAGACAATGACAGTTTTGATGAGCATTTTGTATCCGTACCGGAGCAGGGCGGTGGCAAGATGATTCCTGAAGGTATGGGCAAGCCGGGATGCTTATATACAGTATCAAAGTCAAAGACTGGAATGATAGGCTGCTATCGTCTGGAAACACAGATGATGCCGGGAAATGGAAAATTGACTTGCACAGGTATTGGTTCAGGAAAAGAGCCAAAGGAAGCTACCAATACAGCATTTAATTATCTGAAGGCTAATGGTAATGCAATATCTGGAAATATCAGTACAACAACTAAGGATTACATCATCAATTATCAGGATATGCAGGGACTTGGTATGACGGGAAATCTTGCACTTCCTACACTGATTGCTATTTCATCGGCAGCACTTAGTAAGCCTCCAATCAGCAGTCTTGCAGTACTTGGTGAGATTAGTATCGGTGGAACACTTATTAAAGTAGAAGATTTGGCAAGTACATTGCAGGTGTGCCTTGATAGTGGAGCTAAGAAAGTACTTCTTCCAATTACATCGGCAGCAGATCTTGGAACTGTACCTTCTGATTTAGTTGGAGCATTTAGTCTGATATTCTATTCTTCTCCGGAAGAAGCAGTTTATAAAGCCTTGGGCGTAGAGTAAAGAAGGTGATTAGGTATTTTTGAGCAGGATTTTGAAGCAATGCTTCGACAGTATGAAAATTCAATAGATGATAAGCGACAGTTTACTGCATTGGTAAAAGATATATTTCCGGAAGAGGCAAAGAATATCAATCTGATTCTTATGGCATACAACATGGGAATTGCACAGGATATTCAGAAGGCGAATCTGCTCAATAATACATTTGCTTTCCGGTATGTGAAGCAGTTGATGGATGACTATGGCATCAGCAGAGTGAATGCAGATTGGATCGTGTCAGTATGGTGTTCTTGTTATGGTAATAAAGTGCTTGGAAAAGCCTGTGACATATCAGTGCAGAAGCAGGGTGGTGGTCCGGCGATAAAAGATAATAAGTCATCTTCGGGAAAATCATATGGAGAATTATTTGTCTATGAGAAAAGTCGCAGAGGCAACGGACTGGCTGTAATCGGATTCCGTGGAGATAAGAATCAGACGATTATATTTCAAAATAGGTCTGGCAATGAAAATGTTATAGAGATTGCGGATAACAGTTTTAGCAAATCTTCTATAGAAGAGGCAATTCTGACGGAAGGCTTTAAATATATAGGTTTAAATGCATTTGCTGACTGTGAGAAACTACATCAGGTGGTATTGCCAGTCAGCGTAGAAGAGATTGAAAACTCAGCATTTGAAAATTGCGAAAGTTTAAAATCAATCTCATTGCCGATACTGCTTAAGACAATCGGAGATGCAGCCTTTAAAGGAACCGGATTACGGACACTTGATATTCCAAAGAGTGTATTTTGGATAGGTGATGAGTTATTGGCGGGATGCAAATCGCTTGAGCATATTAAGATACCGGATAATATTGCAAGGATAACTGATCGGATGTTTATGAATTGTAGTGGATTGAAGAAGGTGGAGCTGCATGAAAGTCTAAATGCGATTGGTGAACGAGCATTTTTCGGATGCTCCAATCTGGATTTTATTATAATTCCGGACAGTGTACAGCAGATCGGACAGGATGCTTTTACGGGAACGGATGATATGTTTATTGTGCAATGCTCCTTTGGTTCTTTTGCTGAGCAGTATTGCAGAAAGAATAAGATTAAGTATCAGCTGGTATAATGTCGCTAGCGATGCGACACATACAGAACGAAATTACGATAGAATACAGGAAAGAGGTGATATGTATGGGCTTATTGGATGCAATATTTGGCAATAATCAGCCACCTAAGATAAATTCCATACTTCCTACAGCGGCTAAGAATGAGATCCGTGCAGGAAGATTACCGATATTGAATACAGACAGCTTATTTCTCAAGCGTGGTGAGAAGATCCATTATATTGATAAAGCAATCAACCTTGAAATCAAGGTAGTAAAGCAATACCGGCATGTGGGACACAGTACACCGGGATTGTTAAAAGGCAATCGTTGGAATGTGGGTGTGGCGAAGCCTATTGAGCATGGTGAGCTTGTACAGCATCGGGGAATCCTGTATGTGACTAATCAGAGAATTGTATTTCAAGCTTCTGAAAAGGGGTTTGATAAAACATATAGATATTTAACAGCGGTAACTCCGTATGTAGATGCCTGTGAACTGCAGTTTGGCAGTAAAACATACAATATGTATGTTGATGATGGAAATTTATTATATGAAGTATTACAGCTTGTGCAGCAAAGGAGGCAGATTCCATAATGGAGGGACAGTTAAAAAACGGAACAATACTTACTTCGGAAAGTGGAAATAAGTATACGGTAGTGAATCTTCTGGGTGCCGGTGGACAAGGTGAAGTCTATGATGTGGAATGTGATGGAAAGCATTATGCGTTGAAATGGTATTTCAAGGGAAGTGCTACAGCACGACAAAAGAAATTATTGGAAGAGATTATTGCAAAGGGAGCACCGGATAGTTCGTTTCTCTGGCCGATGGAACTGATTGTTCCGTCGCAGGGAAACTTGTTTGGATATATCATGCCGCTTCGTCCAAAGAATTATAAGAGCATAGTGGACTTGATGAAGAATCGTGTAAATCCTTCATTTTATGTCATATGCAGGACGGCATTTAATCTTACAAAAGGCTATCGAAATTTACATATTGCCGGGGCAAAGTATCAGGATATTTCATTTGGAAATCTTTTCTTTAATCCGGATAACGGAGATGTCTTAATTTGCGACAATGATAATGTATCATATGGCAACAGCAAGCCGGGAGGAGTTCTTGGTACACCGGGATTTATGGCACCTGAGATTGTAAGAGGTGAAGCGAGACCATCAAGGGATACGGACAGATATTCATTAGCAGTATTGTTGTTTTACCTTTTTATGGTAAATCATCCATTAGAGGGTAAGCAGGAAGCCAGCATTAAGTGTATGGATATGGCAGCCAGAGTAAAGCTCTATGGAACGGATCCTATTTTTATATTTGATCCGGATAATAAGACAAACAGACCGGTGCCGGGAATCCATGATAACGCCAATATTTATTGGCCGTTATATCCGGAACAGCTGCGCCAACTGTTTATCAAATCTTTTACAGTCGGACTTAATAATCCAAGCAAGCGTGTAACGGAGCCTGAATGGATGAACCTGTTTGCAAATATGATGAGTGGTTTGATGAAATGCACCTGTGGTGCAAGTGTTTTCTATGATGAAAGTCTGGAAGCAAATGGTGTGGCACATACATGTTGGAATTGTCAGCAGACAGTGAAAGTACCAACAAGGATTGTGATTGGAAAGAATACTGTGGTACTGAATCAGAACAGTAAGCTGTTACATCATCACATTTATAGTGATTTTGATATGGAAACAGTAGTTGGAGAAGTAGTTCAGAATCCAAAGAACCTTGCATTATGGGGAATCCGCAATGAAGATAAATTAAACTGGACTTATGAAAAAGCGGATGGAACACAGATTCCCGTTGAAGTAGGAAAGACAGCAGGTATTGCAGCAGGCGTGAAAATACATTTCTCCGAGTCAGTCGGAGAGTTCAAGTAAAAGGAGGAAATTGTTATGGCAGATTTACAAAGACCAGGTGGAGAACTGGCAAGCAGACCGATTCATTTCTTTTGGGTAGTGGATTGTTCAGGTTCAATGTCTTATGACGGAAAGATGGAAGTGGTGAATACAGCTATTGAGGAGTGTATTCCGGAGATGGCATCAGCTGCGGATAATAACCCGAATGCACAGCTGCTTATCAGGGCACTTCAGTTTTCATCCGGGGCAAGCTGGCTTACTGCAAAGCCTGTACCGGTTGAGGATTATTCATGGAATCATTTGGAAGCAAATGGTGTAACAGAGATGGGAAAAGCATTTGAATTACTGGCAGCACAGCTTTCTATTCCGCCAATGCCAACACGAGCATTACCACCGGTAATTGTTTTATTGTCTGATGGACAGCCAACAGATTCTTACAAGGATGGACTGAATAAGTTAAAAGCACTTCCTTGGTTCAAGAAAGCAGTTAAGATTGCGATTTCTATCGGTTCCGATGCAGATGATGATGTGCTTGAAGACTTCACAGGTAACAAAGAACTGATATTACAGGCAAATAATGCAGCTGCACTTGCAAAGATGATTAAATGGGCGTCTACAACTGCATCTATGGTATCCGCTCCAGCAAGCAAACCTATGAATGCTGACGCAGTATCTACACCTGCAGGCAGTGGAGATCCTTTTGCACCTGCAAATGGAGGAGCACCACTTGTTATAGATATGAGTAATATTCCTAGTCCAGATGACTTTGACGATGGAGCAGTTTGGTAAAAAGGAGGGATTTCATGAAGCGTTATGTATTTGGTAAAAGTGTAAAAGGCGCTACTCACGAAAAGAATGGATTACCTCTTCAGGATAACTGCAAGATAGAAGAAATTTCAGATAAGATCACGATTATAGCTGTAGCAGATGGACATGGCAGCTCAAAGTGCCCCAGAAGCGACAGAGGTTCTTTAATTGCGGTAAATACTTTCTGCACAGTAATGAAAAACTATCTGCTCAATTATGGAAAGGAAAAGGATGGTCTTACGAATCTGGTAACATTTCTGAACAGAGAAGGCGATATGCGTTTCGCACAGGATATATGTGAGGAATGGCAGGCAAGAGTAAAACAATCATTTTATAAGAACAAAGATGGCAGCGTATTAGACAAAGAAGGTAATACCGACTGGAAAAAGGTTTACTCTCTGTATGGAACTACACTTCTGGGTATGCTGATTACAGATACCTTTGTATTCTCATTTCAGATAGGTGATGGAGATATTAATTATGTTACAGCAGATGAAATTTCGCCATTAGTTGAACCAGAAAAATTTCTTGGCACAGAGACACATTCTTTATCCAAACTGGATGCATGGAGAAAAGCAGTAGCATCCGTAAGGAGAAAGAATGCAGCAGATGATGTGCCATATTTATATATGCTTTCGACAGATGGATTTTCCAACAGTTTTGTGAACGAAGAGGAGTTCCATAAAACCTGTAGAGAGTATTATAAAATGATTGGCGAGCATGGATACGAGGCGGTAAGAGATAATCTTGAAAAGTGGCTCAAGGAGACAAGTGAGCTTGGATGCGGTGATGATGTCACTATGGTTATGGCTTATATAGACAAATAAAGGAGGAAGCGGATGTGATTGTAGACCGCTACTATTATGCACAACTGAATAAGCAGGAACAAGCGGTTTACAAGGCTTTCTACAATGGATTGATGGCTCATGAGGACGTCATTCCAATTCCAATCAAGGGACAGTTAACAAAAGAAGTATTCAACAAAATATTCCGAGCAATGACAAGGGACAATCCGTTGATATACTATGTCAATCAATCTGCCTGCAACTGGGCGACGGATGCATTTGGTCATACAGCAATCTGTCCACAGTATTTTTACAGCAGGGAAACCGTCCGAAAGTACAATCGTAATATAGAAAACGCAGTGAATAATCTGGCTGCACAGTTAAAACTGACAGAAGGCACAGATTATGAGAAAGAAGTAAGAGTCCATGACTGGTTCTGTAAAAATGTGAAATATGATTTTAAAGGCTCAGACATGGACGAACCGACTAGAGTAGTTCTCTCACATAACATTGTAGGAGTTTTTGCAAAGCAGAAAGCCCAGTGTGAGGGAATTGCCAAAGCTGTAAAAGTATTGCTGAACGCGGTGGATATTAAGTGTATTGTGGCTACTGGAGAAGCAGAGGCAAATGGTAAGAAAGAACACCATGCTTGGAATGTTATTGATATTGATGGGAGTCCATATCAGGTGGACGTGACATGGGATATTGGAGCTTCCAAGGGAAGAATTGCATATGATTATTTCAATGTAACAGATGAGATTATAAGCAGAACACATAGCTTTGAAGATGAGATGCCGAAATGCATTTCATTAAAAGATAATTATTTTGAAAGAAACAGGCTGACATTTAGAAGTAGAAGTCAGTTGATAGCATATATAACACAAGAGATAGAGCAAGGTCGGAATAAATTATATTTTCGGATAGATGGTTTATTTCCGAAACTAAGACGGTCAGAGCTTGCAGGTATGGTTGCAAAGATTGCAGCAGGAGGACAGAGCAGAGCAGTTAAAGTCCAGCAGATTCCAAATGAGAAGGTGGGAACTTACTGGATTAGAATATATTGAAAAATGATACTAATGAAATTACATTAGATGGAGGAGATAGAGAAGATGGAATACTGCGTTTTGGGAAAAGATAATATAACCGGTAAATCTGCAGAACAGGTCATAACATTAATGTTGCATGAGTATTCTCGTCAGTTATATGGATTTACACGTGCTGAGTTTGATAGCATAGTGGAATATGATGTACTAATTATTATGGCATCTTACTATACTAAGATAAATGCACAGCAGAAAAAGGTAATTATAAGTGCTTTACAGGAAGAGTTTAGCCTTTGTGATTTGGAAAGTGTTTTAGAAAATTTGGCAATGTATATAGATGACAAATTATATATGCCACTTTCCTGTAAGCTAATTGATAAACTAGGCGATAGCAGAGCGACAACAGTTATATATGAAACTTTATTTAAGTGTTGTTCAAATATGCTAAATGGATATTGGAATCAAAGTAATTCGTATTCCAATTATTTAGTTCTGCTTAATGTTGGTTTTTTTAATGCTATAGCATATAAATTACATTTAAGAGATAGTTATTCAGTTTCTATGGAAAATCTTTATGACCAGACAGGATATGATGAATTTGTAGAGTCATTGTATGAAAAGCATCTGGATGATATTGGATGGGATGCAGATGTGGAACTGGATGTTATAGATGAGCTGATTAATGATAGTAAAATAACTAGTACTTTTGATAACGGAACTCAAGAAGAATACATGCATGCTGTTGAATCAATGAAGAATATTTGCAGAGAGCATGTGGTTACTATACATAAAGAAAATGAAGCAGAGGGTTTTACTCGTATTGTACAGAAAACTGGTATTCGTGAGCTGAAGAGTATGGATATTCAAGGTTTTGAATGTCATTTTTGTGAGGCAAAATTTAGTGATGAAAAATACATTATTGTATATCAGAAGAAAACTCATATTAATGAAATCATTGATAAAGAGGATGAATGGAGCAAGTTTCAAAAGGAATTATATTATGATGATATACGTCAGGATAACAGCAAGGCGATGGTATATATCGTCTATATTTTAGATGATAATTCTGACAATATTCCAATTCAGATTATTGAGAGTAACAAGACCTACGGAAGAAAGTATGTATTTTCTGAGGATGAAACAATTACATTTATTAATGGAATCGTGAAAACATCCAATGAAGAAATTGGAGCCTCTCCGGTGCAAGAATGGGATCGTATTTTAAGAGAAGAACATTTAACAGCATGTTTAACCGAATCATATGCTGCAAAGAAAGTAGAGAATTACTTGTCGGGGCAGCGATTTGATGCAGATTATGTGCAGGATGATGATTATTCTATTATGAATCATTCTGAGGTTACGCAGATAAAGTGGGTTAAATCTTTGGATACAACGGGATTTAGAGATTTTTGTTTTGATAAAAAGAACATGACATTTGGTCAGATTAATCTATTTTATGGTGCGAATGGTTCGGGAAAAACATCAGTATTGGAAGCTATTGAGTATGCACTTACATCAGAAGTGCGACGGGTGAAGGATTTTAAAGTTAAAATGCCAACGGATAGTTATCCTGAGTTACATGTATATGATACAGAGGCTGGAGTGCGCACATTTACACCTGGGTTCTCAAAGAAGAATAATAAAGAAATAGAGCGTGTGTGGTATGGTGTTCCAATAGGAAGAACGAAATCCAATCTGAATGAAAATTTTAATCGTTTTAATGCATTTGATTCAGAAGCAGCTTATAAGTTTATCCATGAGTCTGATAACAGTGAGGATAGTTTTGCTTCAATGTTTGGAAATCTCATGTTTGGTGAAACTGTTGTTGATCATGAGAAGAAATGGCAAAGATTTAAAAGAGCATTTAACGAACGATATACAGAACTGAGAAGTGAATTAAGTGAAGCTCGGAATATGGCGCAGTTCTATGAGGATAGTCTTGCAAATAAAACAGATAATTCTAAGTCGGAAGAGATAGAAAAAGGAATTATTACTCTGAAAATGCGTGGTCGTGCATGTTTACCAAGAGGAGCATTTGATAGATATTCTAAGATTCTAGAAGAGATGAAATCAATTCGTAAATATGTGGATGTATTATCGGCACATAACTTGGAAGAGATGACTTTTGAGAGTATTGCTATGCAGACAGCTGAGACAAAGAAAAGGAATCTTCTTTATACAAGACAACGCAAAGATAAATCTGAGAAAATCACAAAGCTCACAGAAGAAAATGGAATTATAAAAAAGAAGATTTTTGATGAAAGTGAGAAGCAGACTGAAATTCAGCAGAGGATAGATCGTGTTAATATAGATATTAATAACTGGACAATTGTTCAAAATGTGCTAAGCCATAAAGAAACTATTGAATTAGTAAACGAGCTTTTAAGCGAATTAACACAGATTGAAAAGGAAATGTATTATATTTCTAAAATTGAACAGAAACCTGTCATTATTAAATTTTTAAAGCTTGACGATTATGAAGAATTGTCAGATGAACAAAAGCAACAGTATGAGGAGGAACTGAACGAGACTAAAGAAAAAAGACGCCAGATTGAAAATAGATACAATGAAGAGAAAAAAGCATTTGGTGAAAAAGAACAGCAAGCAATTGAACTTAGAAAAATCGGTAAAATCCTTGTGACCGATGCAAAATGTCCTCTTTGCGGTCAGGAGTACGATAGCACACAGCAACTGCTTAATATCATTGACAGTGCTGTAGTTATTGATGATAAGATGGATGCATTAATTAGAGAAATTCAAGAACTAAGTACGCATATTATCAAATTAGAGAAAATTCTAGATCGACAGCAATTGATTGATAAAGCGAAAAAAGAACTGTTGGAACTGGAAACCGTAGTGCCAATGGTAGAAAAATGTGGCTCAGACTATAATAAATTGTATGACTATGTGGCATCTAGGGCTGAGAAGGAGAAAAGAAAAGAAGAAATTATTGAGCAACAGACAGCTCTTGATAATCAAGGCTTTTCAGTAAAGAACATAAATGCATGTAGGGAGTACACGAGTACAGATTCTACATACCTCGAATATAAAAAAGTGGGGAAAGGTACCTATGTAGATTTTCTTCAGAGCAGATTACAGCAAATTCAGAAAGAATTAGCATTATCTGAGGCGACTATTGAAGAACAGAAAAAGAAGATTCAACAGAATGAGCAAGCAGAAGAACTTTTTAGAAATGAGATTCATACTTTAGAATCACAAATAGAAGCGCTTGATGTGGATAAGAATCGGGATATTGAGCAGGCACTGGAAACAATAAAAACAAAATATGAATTGATGGATGAAGAGATTTTTGACAGTTGGCTATCTATATATCATTCAGTATATGACAAGTGTGAATTAGAGGTAGAACGTCTGGAATCTGAAAACTCAATTGCATTTGAAAGACAGATGTTAAAAGAGTATAAGGATACAATCAAGAAAACTGAGCCTATGGTTGAACGTTGTGCAAGTGCAGTACAAGCTTTTGAAAAAATGCCTTCTCTAAGTTCATTCGTAGAAAAAGGTATTCGTAGCAATATTCAACAAATTAGCAAATTCTTTAAATGGATGCATCATTCTGGGGAGTTTGAAAAGTTAGATATCGACGATAAGGGAATTTATGCAGTTCGTGGCTTAAATAAACAGGAGGTAAGAACATATGAAATGAGCACAGGGCAGAGATCTACTATTGCTATGGCTGTAATGTTTGCATTACATATGGCAGCTCCGAATGCACCACAGTTCTTACTTTTGGATGAGCCATTGGCAACAATGGATGATACACAGGTATTAAATGTCTTAGATATTTTGAAATCTATGGCAGAACAAAACACACAGATTTTCTTTACTACTGCGAATGGTATAATGATTAATCTGTTTAAAGAGTGTTTTAAGAATACTACATTTGATTATAAGGAATATCAATTTGTAAAAAGGGTAAATCGTCCTTCTGAGATTAAAGAAAGCAGTATTAATGATACAAAATCTATTGAAGAACTTACTTTGGATGATCTTACACTTGATTTCCATCAATTTGAACAGATTAGAAATATCCTTCGTAAAAATCAGGAAAAACTGGTTGCACGTGAAGATTGGGAAGAGCTTCAAGAAGAGACTGATGTGGTTAGTGAGACTGACTCACAGGTACAGCCACAGATAATTCAAGAAAAACAGGAAAACTTCTATATGATTTTAGAGAGTGAGGAAAGAAGAGTTCTGGATGTACTGGTAGCAGATCAGCCTGAGAGTGTAGCAACATTTTTGAAGTTAGTTTCTCCATTCCCAAATTATAAAATAATTTTGGAACACATCAATGAAAAAGCTTTGGACTTCTATGAGGAAACAGTCATTAATACAGATGAAATATTGCCTTATGTAGAGGAAGATTATCTAGCAGAGTTAAAAGAACAGCATGATGCTTATTATAATAAAAATAAGGCTGAGCTGATGATTGAAGAACAGCGTCGTTTTGCTGAAGAAAAAAGTGCTCAATTGGAAGATAAATTGAAAAAGTCCGAGACAGAAAGGCAGAGGCTTGAAGAAGAACGCCGTGTCGCAGAAGCACGTCGAGAGTTGGAAGAAACAGAACGTACAAAAGCAACTGAGGCACAAAAGCGTGCAGAAGAACAGAGACTCCGATTAGAAGATGAACTTAAAAAGGCAGATACCGCCCGTCAGCAACTTGAAGCCGAAAGGAAAAAAGAGGAAGAGTTAAGAAAGGCAGAAGAAGAACGTAGCTCTCAGTTGGAAGAAAAACTGAGAAAAACCATAGAAAAATCTCGTCAAAAAGAGGAACAGCGTAAAGCAGAGAAAGTACGAAAATTAGAAGAATTGCAACAGGCAGAATTAACTAAGGCTAAGCAGGAGGCTGAAAAACAGAAGATGCATTATAGACAGATGAATGTTTGCCAGTATTGTGGTGGCTCATTCATCGGATTATTTAGTAAAAAATGCAAGGTTTGCGGAAGACCAAAAGATTATACGTAAAAGAGGTGTATTTTGATATGGAAAGGCATATACCTAAAAAAACATATAGAAACATCATGAACTCTCTCGGGGGCGGTACTGTCCCTCGAGAGGGCTTAGGTTATATTGCTGTGGGAAGAGAACAAGAAATTGATTCTCTTCTTCGTGATACAGAGATTATTCAAGATGGTGGAGCTACATTTCGCTTTGTAGTAGGTGATTATGGTAGTGGGAAAACTTTCTTGCTCCAGACAATAAAGGAATATTGTGTAAAAAATGATTTTATTGTTGCAGAAGCAGATTTATCTCCTGATAGGGCATTGATTGGCAATTCTACAAAGAAAAAAGGACTAGCTACATACCGAGAATTAATGTCAAATGTATCTAATAAGACAAATCAGTCGGGGCGAGCGTTAACAAAGGTGCTAGAATCTTGGGTAAATAATATGTTCGCACGTGCCGCAGCTCAAATGACTCAGAATCCTTATGGCGAAACAAATATCGAACATATAGCAGAAACACTTATGCTGGAAGACTGTGCAAAATTACAAACTTTAGCATATGGATATGAGTTTACAATGGGATTGAGACTTTTTTGGAAAGCAAGCAGAACTTCAGATATTAATGAAAAGATGACTGGTCAAGAAAATGTTCTCAGATGGTTTAGGGGTGAATTTAAGACAAATCAGGAAGCAAAAAAAGAATTGGGAATAAATGCAATAGTAGAGGACGGAAATTGGTTTGATTATATTATGCTGTGGTCGCAATTCTTTGTCCTTGCAGGATATAAAGGGTTCATTATCCTGATAGATGAACTTGCATATATTTGTAATACTGCAAATGGTATAACTCGCCAGAACAATTATGAAAAAATCTTAATGATGTATAATGCTGCACTTCAAGGTAAGGCAGAGTATCTTGGAATAATAATGGGTGGTATTCCGAAGAGTATCTATGATAAGAAAAAAGGTATTTTTAGTTATGAAGCAATGCGTTCACGTTTGTCTACAGGTTCTTATCAAGATACGGGAATCATAAATATGATGACTCCGATTATAAAAGTATTTCCTCTGACTAAAGAAGAAATGTATGTACTTTTGGAAAAACTTGCTGAAATACATGCCCAGTTGTATGAGTATGAGAAAGTGATTACAGAAGATGAAATGATTGATTTCGTGAAACTGGCATATCTGAAAAGAGAGACGACATTTATTACACCACGAACAATGATACGAGATTTTATTCAAATTCTAGATGTGAAACGTCAAAATCCGGATAAAGGAATTAGGGATATTCTTTCTGCATATAAGTTTGCAGTTGATGAAGAACAGACCTATGAAGACAATGATTGAAAGAAGGTGTGTTTATGAAAATTGCAGATTTCAATATATCAGCAAGAGCGAAAAGTTGCTTGTTAAGGGCAGGCTATTCGGATATTGAGGATTTGCAAGGAATAAGCAATGATATACTTTTGAATATTAAGAATATAAATTTGAATTGTGTATCTGAAATTCGCAATGCTATAGATAGTCTACAGTCCATGAAGGACAAAAGAGATTGCACAAGGTCAGATTGAACTTAATAAACTAAGTATTGGAGAGTGAACATTATGTGGCATACAGCAGAAATGGTTAAAATATTTGAGAAAATGACAGAAGGATACGGATACGATATATATCAGAATAGAAAACTGTGTGTCGCATTATGCAATGATTTATTTGCCGATTATTCAGTAGAAAAGAATATTATGCAGATGCTTTTTCGGGCTGGGCTTGGAGAGGCTATGAAGGGAGTCCCATTTAAGAGTGAAAGAGAGCTTAAAATGGGACTTTCTAATATCGAGAAGTTTTTAATGGCGCAGGCGATTGAGAGTAGTGTCAGGGATGATGTATTGGATGTAATGCGACTGGCATTTGTGGAAAAAGGAGTAAATTCCGAAGTAAAAAGTGCATATCAGCCCGTGATTTCAAAGAATTTCAATGATTCACATTTTAAGATGACATTGCCTGTAATAAAGGAGTTTGCAGATAGAATAGAAGCATCATTTAAGTTTCTCTATGTTAATAAGGGTGAAGAAGTGGATTCAGTTCTCGAAAAGTGCATTATAACAGATAAATTTGGAAAAATGCATTCTTCAAGAATGGATTATGAGTTATTGACACATGATAGGTCAAAGAATGTAACGATTAGTATTCCGGAAGATGATAAGAAAAAATTTATAAGTGGATCAACAATCGAATTTATCTTTCTGTGCAGCAATCATAAGAAAATTACGACATCCTATAAAATTAACATATCTAAGACAACTATGTTGATGCAGGTAGCAGTGTGTCAGATGACAGAAGCAGAGTATAATAGGACAATTGATATTGTTGGATTGCTTATTAAAACAATGGACAATGGAGCAAAAAGTACAAATACCATTATGGCAGATGGAAGCAGTATGTCTGCGACTAATGAGCAGCCAGCATATACTTCATCAGATATAAAGGAATACTCTGATGCATTAAGAAGAGAAATTCATTACCTGAAACAAGGAAAAGGTAAAAAATATAAAATTGTAAATGGAAACAAACTGGTCAAAAGTGATAAAGGAATCTACACTTATCTATTTGAGATGGAAACAGAATTGCATCTGCCCGATGATGCACCGGTTGTAGTGGAGGCAGCAGGTGGATTGAGAGCAGTAGGTTCGGTTTTATCTTGCGAAGATTTTCAGATACTTTTGTTGTTGGACAGAGATCTGAATGATAAGGTAAGCTCAGCATATCTGATGGTAGAGCCTTGGAAACTTCTTGAAGCGTTAGGCAAGAAGATGAATTCCCTTAATCCTAATATTAATAAATTGGCAATTAAAATAATGGAAGAGGGACCGGATTTATCAACTGACACAGACATTGCAAATGTACCGAAAGGACAGCCGGCAGTAGAACACAAACTTGAGACAGATGATATTGTGACAGTTTGGGGACCACCGGGAACCGGTAAAACATATACAATGGCAAAGATTGCAAACAGTTATATTGCACAGGGTAAGTCTGTTCTTATTGTATCTCATAGTAATGTATCAGTCGATGGTGTGATTAAGCAGGTTGTGAAAATGCTTGGAACGGACAAGCAGTCTGTTTTGGAGGATGGAAAGATTTTGCGTTTTGGATATGTAAGAGACGATGAACTTTCTCAGAATCCATATGCTACATCATTCAATTATGCACTTAGTAAATGTGACAGTTATGCGCAAAAAGAGTCTTTAAATGAAAAAGAGGAATCTTTTGTAAATAAATGAATATACAGGGGATACTAGGAGGATTATATTATAAAAAGTAGTAAAATATTCAAAAGGGACAGAGACATATTATTTAGCAAAAACAGAAGAAGATTAGCAAAGAGAAAATATCCATGCAAATATTTGTAGACGCAGATGCCTGTCCGGTGGTGGACATCATAGAAAAAATTTCTAAAAAACATCATATCTCCGTAACCCTGCTATGTGACACCAATCATGTCCTGCACTCGGATTACAGTGAAGTGATCGTGGTGGGTGCCGGAGCAGATGCGGTCGATTATAAATTGATCAGTATTTGCCATAAGGGAGACGTTGTCGTGTCGCAGGATTATGGGGTGGCTGCAATGGCGTTAGGAAAAGGAGCGTATGCCATTCACCAGTCCGGTAAATGGTACACAGATGACAACATTGATCAAATGCTGATGGAAAGACATCTGAATAAAAAAGCCAGAAGAAGTTCGAATAAGAATCATTTTAAGGGAACGAAAAAACGGACAGAAGAGGATGATGTGAGATTTGCACAGTCATTTGAAAAACTTCTGCTGATGGCACAGGAAAGAAGAGAGTCAGAATGAGAGAAGTGAAAACCGGAAGATATGGAGGAATTTAAGATGATGCACGAAAATGAGAAAAAAGAACAGTTCAAATCCTATGTGAGTTTTTATAAAAGTATTATAGATCAGGACAGATGTGCGGTTGTGATCTGCAATCTCAAGCATGAGATTATTTATATGAATCCGGCGGCAGTGTTGAATTATGAGAAATGGGGTGGGGACAAGCTGCTCGGAAGAAGTCTCTTAGGGTGTCATAATCCAAAGTCGGGAGAAAAAATCCAGCAGGTGCTTGACTGGTTTGCAGCGGATGGAAGCCACAACATAGTTTACACATCTCATAACGAAAAGCAGAATAAGGATGTGTATATGGTGGCATTGAGAGATGAAGGAGAATTGATCGGATATTATGAGAAGCATGAATACAGGAATGCAGAGACCATGAAACCATATGATCTGTGGTAAAGCGAAAAATGCAATGACATAAACAGGGGAGGCAGTTCAATGCAATTACCATATTCTGAGGAATTGAATATTGAGTATTTAGGGCAATTATTCAGGAATACAACGGAGTGTTACAAATTTTTCTGGTTTAAAGCAATTGTGAAAAAAGTAACAAAAGGAAAACTGGAATTGACCTATGAAGAGTTAGTGGATGAGATGATCGCGGACGCGTGGTACATGGTAACGGAGTATCATCTGAATCTCGGACCAAAAGATACATTAGAGAGTCTGGTCACGCTGATAAAGCAAAAGAATCCGGAGTTAAAATCCAAAGATGAAAAAACGGTTATTATAGATTTTTTGAAAAATACGGAGGACAAAGAGCTGATCAGTAAAAAGCGGGCATTGACCTATAATGTACCGTATCGTTTGCAGTCTCCTTTTTTAGAAAATCTAAAAGGAAAGGATTGGAATGTTGGAGAAACTAAGTTAATAGAAAAAATCAATCAGGAAAACCGCCTGATCTATTATTTTACAGCATTGAACGGTCTTGCAACGAAAATTATCATACAGAAAGACTGGGCAGAATATATCGTAAAAAATCAGCAGATTATCTGGGGCTGGCTTGAATACAATATGATCTTATACATTCAAAAACGCAATCCGAATGTTCCGGGAATTGCAGATAAACTGTATCCGCCAAAGGAGCGTAAACTCGAAAAAATAAAGAACTACTGGAAACTTATTTTATCCTTAGAACCGATCCGTGAAATCTATGGGGATGAGATATTGACGGTGCAGAACATTTCTATCGATCATTTTGTACCATGGTCCTATGTGGCACATGATGAAATGTGGAATCTGAATCCTACGACAAAGAGCATCAACAGTTCTAAAAGCAACAATTTGCCGGATTGGGATACATATTTTAAAAAACTTGCACAACAGGAATACCATTCATATCAGTTGATGTGGAAAAATGACATAGTTCATAAAGAATTTGAAAAATGTGCAAAAGAACATATCAACAGTGACGATATTCGCTATCGTGTTTATAGAAGAGGACTGGAGTATCCTGTATTTGCAGAAGAATTGAAGTCCATTATTTTGCCGGTATACCAGTCGGCACAGAACTGCGGATTTGGCAGGTGGAAGTATTGAAAAGAGAAATATTAGAAGAACTGGATACAGAAATCACCATTGGAGAGTTAGTGGAAACGATAGAATAGACTATCCGACATTTCATCTTTCGATGGATTGCTTCTGGTGTGAGGTAATAAAAGGGGATTTGGTGTTAAAAGAACATCAGGCAGCACGATGGTTAGATCAAAATTCTTTAAATGAGGTCGAGTGGCTGCCGGCAGATATTGCACTGATTGACAGATTGCAGAATCGGGATGGACTGAGATAGGGAAATCTTTGGAATAAAACATATAGCAATCGACAGATTGAGTTGCCAATTGCTATATGAAAAAAATATTTCATATGATCATTAGTCAAAGAAGGACAAATCTAATCGGACATTTTCATCGTCAAACACCAGGAACGGTTTTGAAACAAATTCTACTTCCTGTATTTTACCATCTTCAACGGTAAGAGAGGAAATGAGATTGCTGGAACCCCAGCCGTTTTTAGCCCCCCATTCTAACATTACTGAAAAACTCTCGGTTAGAGGAGCGGTATTTGTCAAAAATTGATGTAACTTATACACAACGGAATTGGCATCAGCAGGATGGTTTTCGCTAAGGATGACCGGTTGACCCAAAAGGCTGCTAAGGAAAGGATCTGCTGTCTGTTGTGGAACATTACAGATTGCCGTGATGATCTTAAAAATTTTATTTCGAAATACAAAGTAATTTCTTTCTAAATCAATGAATTTACCGCCAAATGATTGAACAACTAGGTTTTTTGAGTTTTTCTTAATATCAAACGCAATACGATCTGCGGTTATATTAAAATAAAACGATTTAAGAAGCTCTGTTTCGCTTTTTTCTAAAAATAGCATATGAATATGTTCCCTAAGAAACAGTTTATCAATAGGCAATTGCATGTGTTTCAAAGAATATGAGGTTGCAAGTTCAGGGAATTCCTGGAGGCATTTGGTTTTAAACTTTTGTATAAAAAAAACAGTTGCATGCATTGTCAGTTGCTCGAACTTTTCTGCTGATATTTTCAACAACAGGTAAGTATATTTTCTCCTTGTAATGTATTTTGCGAGTGTCGTGCCAATGGAAAAATCAAATACATTTCGGATGTGAACGAGGGAATATCCCAGTGTTTCCTTAAGTTGGGCATATACTTCATTATTGCTCAAAAAGGAAGATTCTGGAATCATATATTCCAAGGTGTCGATAACATCACAGGTTAAATTGTATAAGGTGTCAGGAGAGAGTTTAAATAAATTCATATAGTCATAGCTCCTTTCTTTTTATGTTTCAATTTTGCCATGATGTACGGGCTGATTTTGTGGAACTTTTTTGCGCAGATTTGTCCGAATAACGTTAGATCCTGGGACAAAATAAATTGAAAAACTCTGTGCATAAAAAATCCGAATGCCAAATAAAAAGAAAAGTATGTTATTTACTTGTTTACATAAAAATAGTTTTGGAAAAAAATGTTTTTTTATTCGTCTAACTGATAAAATTAAAATATTATTGAGATTATGTAACAGAAGTTATATAATAAGAATTACATAAAGGAGCTTATATATGCCGCCGAAAGTAAAGATAACAAAAGAAATGGTTTTAAATGCTGCATTTGAAATTACAAGAGCAGATGGAATTGAAGCAATCAATGCAAAAAATGTAGCAGCTTATTTAAAATGCTCTACGCAGCCGGTCATGTATAATTTTGCAACGATTGAAGAACTGAAATTAGCAGTCTTTGATCAGGCATTTGAATATATGAAAAGGAAGGTTGTTTTTCCAAAAGGAAAAAAGAGCGAATATCCAATGAGAGAAGTGGGACTGGACTACATTGCCTTTGCAAGAAGCGAACCGAACATATTCCGATTACTTTTTGAATCGTCTTATGCAGAAAGGTGTCCGGTAGATGATCTGGGGATTGATCTGGATTTTCAGCCGGTAATTGAAGCGTTTGCAAAATTTTTAAATATAAGCATCGAGGAAGCAAGAGCAGAGTGGCTGATACGTTATTTTATGGTCCATGGACTTGCCTGCCGGATAGTAAATCAAAAGGTGGACTATTCGGATGAACAGCTTTTAGAATTCATGGTTCGATTTGATGCAGGAAGGCAGTAGGATGAGGCGAAGATAAAGAGAGACATGGCAGATTGTAAATAGCCAGACGCTAAGACGCAGAGCTGAAATCACAGAGGTGATTCGGTGCTGCGTTTTTTGTTTTTAATAAGTATAAAAGTGATGCTAGTCAGACTAAAATAGGAATTTTTAAAAAGCGTAGTTAGAAAATATGAAAAATTCTGTAGGTACAACAGAAAAAATTAAGACAGAAGAAAGTGAGGATAACAAAATGAAAAACCTTAAAACATTACAAACTCTTTCTAAGATGGGGAAAATATTGAGCAGGATAGCATTTGTCTTTGCGAGAATAGGAGCCTGCGGCTGTATTATAGGGCTGCTCAGCTGTAGTTATGGTGCGGAGTTGTCAGGAGAAAAGCAGGAAATGGAAGAGGAGTAAAGTTTTAGGATATAGCTAAAATATAAAACTGCTTTGGGGATTTGGGGAGATGTTAGTGATCAGAAGAATTTTGTAGAAATGCAGAATCCTTTTTTGATTGAGGAAGCATTGAATAGTGGATAAAGAACGTAGATTCGAAGTCCGAGGGGTGATTATGGGACACCTTCATTTTTATAATAGGAATCAGATAAAAGCGAACTGCTTTCTGATCCTTATTTTTTTAGGATAAAAGAGGCGTTAAAGGGTAGGTTAGGAGGTGCCTATGGGAACAGATTCTTTGTACTACATTATGGATTATAGTGGAAATTATTATAGAACAAACCAGGCAGACCAGCTGGTATCCGTAGTCAGTCAACAGGATGCAATGGTATTTACATTTGCGCAGGCAAACAGCCGGATATGTGTTGGGAAAAAGGCAGCATTTTATTGCATGATACCGATAGAAGATAGCGAAGATGAAACAGATGCAGCAGAATGTGAAGAGGTTAGTCCTGCTGAAGAAATGGGAGTGAATGATATGGAAAAACAGGAAAATACAGGTGTCGAGGAATATTTTTCACCGATAAAAGAACTGACATATGATGAATTGACGGAACAGGTTGAGAAGGATGTGTCCTCGTATGATCTGTCTGAGATTGACTGGGCAGAGTATTTGACACATTTTACTTATCTTGTGGAGGGACTTAAGGATTATCGGGAGGATCTGGCAAGTAAACACTCCGATATTGATCAGAAAATCTGTGATATTCTCCATTATATCGAACTGTGTGAGACAAATGATGAGGAAGCTATAGATCTGATCGAGCTGCTAAGAGTTTGCCGGGAAAACAGAAGAGAAATTAAAGACGAATTGCAACGTATAGAGTATTTTCAGAATAATTTTGGAACAAGTGCAAATGCGGCAAAAGCAAAGCAGGCTCTTAAATGTATAAAAGGACTTGAGAACAGAAAGTACAGGCCAAGAAAATATGAGAAGTTATTTGAAAATTGTATTTTAAGGGATAAGGATCCGAGCAAAGCGGAATTGCGCGGAATGCAGATAGGTTATGAAGACAGAAAACAAAAGTTTAGCATGGAACATACATATACATACGAAGGTGGTGAAGAAACAATGTTTGAGGAAAGAAAGGAAACGCCCTATGATGGAAAAGAAAATGACTGGCTTGCATTTGCCAAACAGCAGGCAGAATTTTATAAAAATGCCGGGCAGTATATAACAAATCTCCAGCTGGATATAAGAGAGCTTGATGATGAGATTGAAGCCATCCTGCTTAAAGCAGAGGATGCCCATTGCAATGCGGCACAAGGATATAAAGTATTCAAAAGGCTTAGGGAACTCAGGATAGAGAAGAAAGCGAAAACGAAGGAATTGAACTGCCTGTATGCTCTGACAGATTATATGGATTGTGATGCTCTTGCTGATACATGTGAGGACAATCTTGCTGAGATAAAGGGCATTATGGAAGTACAGGAGGCAAATGATGTGACGAGGATACAGCCGGTAGAGAATGGAGAAATACAGGTGGTTGCAAATATTAAAGATATGGTTGGATAAGAGGGGAGAGTAACTATGACAAACAGAGAATTACTAAGAGAAATCTACAAAGAGAGTAAAGCGATTAACAGAAATATTCAAAGGGTAGCAAATGTTGGGTTGCTGGGAATATTTGAAAGAGTTGCCAAAGAGGCAGAAAAAAATGATGATGAGGATGGAAAGTTTATTGTAAAGGTTGGAGCATCTTTAATTGTTGTAACTGAAATATTTTTGCTACTCAGGGATATTATGGATCATCAGAAATTTAAAATGGAAGGGGAATAGGTTAATGAAGGAAAAAAGAGAACTGTATCGGAGAAAAATGGAAAAAACAATATATACGGATATAATAGCAGAATTGGAAGAAGCGATTGTATTAAGTAATAGTGGGAAAGAAAAGGAATCCAATGATGCTGTAAACGCTATAAAAGAAACATTGGAAAAAAGAATATATGAAATAGAAAAAATGAAAGAAGCAGAGTCAGTGAGGAATATTGATAAAATATTTTTTCCGTATCATGGAGAGGTATTTGCTGCAAATGACAAAATATGTATACGGGTCATTCAAGAAAGCGAGAAAAATGATTACATAGCTGTTTCCTATGAATATAGTTGCATGAAAGGTGTATTTAAAGAAAAAAATTTCAGAGATGAATTATGGAAAAGTTTTATGAGTAAGCAATCCTTTGTATGTAGCATATATGATCAGGCTACAGGCAATTATTTAGGGTATTGCTCAATAAAAGATTTAAGAAAACAAGACTGGGAACTTGCAATTGAATTAAAATCAGAATGGTGTCATAGAGGATATGGAACAGAGGCAGTATCTTTATTTTTAAGAAAATTAGGAGTCCTTACGGGAAACAGATTCTTTCGGGTGAGGGTGGACATTGATAATTATGCCTCACAGGCACTAATGAAAAAGCTGGGTGCATATCCAAATGGAATCAGCGAATTTTTGCTAAAGGGAGAGGAATTAGAAAAATTCAGAGAAAAGAATAAGGCTATGATAGATGATAAGATACGGGCTGTTGCAGAAGAATTCTGTATGAATCCGGAAGATATCCTTGGCTATGTTTTGGAATATCGTATAGATATATCGGTTTTGATGCTGACAAGGAAGAATTGAAACAGATGGAGAGGTTACGAAAGGTATAGTCGGAGAAGTAAAAGAAGAATGACATGCTAATTTATGGTTTGGATATTTTTCTATAGAAAAACAGTAATATATTAGTGGCATTTTGGTTAGAACACTTGTCGAGAAGTTTGCTCTTTCTCAGCAGACGGGATATTTGGCTTGTGAATATCTTGATGCAAGACTTATTCGTTTTGAGGCAATTGAATATTTTGTTTTGAGTCGGAGAAAATTTTATGATTTATTGAATAATACGGATGGAGAAGATTTTCTGGCATACTACGGAGAACGCAAATTGATTCTCAGTGTAGCTTTTGAAAGGTATCTGCGTAACCATCCAGAACTAAGGAGGCGGGTATAATGGCAAAGGCAGGAAGAGGGCAGACAAGGCGAGATTCCAAACGTAGAGTATTAAGACCGGGAGAGAGTGTAAGAGCAGACGGAAAATATTAATGTACAGATGCCCAATATTACCCTCATGTATGCCGACACACCTATTGTTCGAACATGGCAAAATCGGGAATGAATCCCAAGACGTTACAGTACCTCATGGGGCATTCGGATATATCGGTCACAATGAATGTGTACACACATATCCGATTCGATGATGCAGAGGAAGAATTGAAACGAATGAAAGAGTTTAGGAAAGCACAGGCGGAGGTTGAGCAGAAAAAAGAGAAAACGATGATGTCGCAGAAGATGTTTAAGGTAATTTAATATGGAAGATAGGTAACGCTCTGGTTTTATAGCTGGGGCGTTTTTTCTATGGAAAAGAAGAGAAAATGACGATATAATATAATATAATAAGGGTGTGGTTTTGATATGAGATAGTAAGAATATTTAATAGAGGTAAGGGAAAATTAAAGTAAGAAAGGGATTGTTTAGCATGAAAAATAAATATGATGAATTTTATTTTGAGAATGATACAAATTACCCAGCAAGTGTTTATTGGGATTTATATGATAAAAATCAGATGGAAGCAATAAGAAAATATGACGGGCATATGTTTTGCCCTATTTGCAAATTGGCTCCGCTTACTGTTGCAAGAGGAAATCAACGAAGATACTTTAAAGTGATAGAGTCAGATACGGAAAAGCATGATATAGATTGTCCTTATAGGCATAAAATGGCATCGAAAAAGGAAACAAACAATTTTTATAAGGATTTGGACACAACAGATATTAGAAATCGTTTGATAAGTTGTTTAAATAGGATGCTGAAAAAAGTTTTTAACAATATGGATGGTAATGGTTTGCTGGTGCGAGGAGAGAAGAAAAGCAAAAATAATTTCTTCGATTTTAATGGCAATGGTGGTGAAAGAAAATATTTGCCACATAAGAATTTTAATTCTGGGAATTTGAAAGAGGATATGGATATACAGAAAATTTATTATGGAAAATGTGCCTTGTACATTTACAAATATATCCCTAAAGGTGGGGCAGATATAAAAATGTATTATCTTAAGATTTTAAGTAGGAATAGTAAAAAACAGATATGTGAGATATCAATATCTCCATATGTGTATAATTACTTAAGCAATGAATTAACTGATATCCCAGAGGAGAGGGATGAAGCATTAAACTATTATCTTTGCTTTTCTGGAATTTTGGAAAAAAATAAATATTCTTATAAGTGCAAACTGAAGGACTCAAGATTGTTGGTATTAGAAAAAAAATAACGTTCTGGTTCTGCTGGAGCGTTTCTCTGTAAAAAAATGTTGTAATCTTATAATATATTTTACAGATTGTTATGCAAAAGGGGTGAGAAACATTAGGTACTTGTTTTGGAATATGTATAATAAGAATCTTATCGGTCCGTTACAAGATTTGATATTGGAAAATCAAACAGATATTGTTGCTTTGGCTGAGGCAAAGAAGATAGATATTACTTCACTTATAAATAGTCTAAAAACAAATGGTAAGGAATGGAATGATATTCGGATTAGTACACAAAATGATATAAGAGTATTAGCTAGGAATGGAATAGATATAATTCCATTTAAAGAAGAAAATCATTATTCTATTTATAAAATTAAAAAGAATAGTAGAGTAGATTGTTTGCTTGTTGTTGTTCATCTTTTAAGTAAAAAGTCAAAATCAAATGAAGCACAATATAATCGTGCCAATCATATAGCAAGAGAATTGAATAAATATGAACAAGAAATATTTAAGAGTATGGAAAAAAGAACAATTATTGTGGGAGACTTTAATATGCAACCATATGAAGCAGGAATTTGTAGTGGTTATGGATTTAATGCGACAATGTCAGCAAACCATGCTGCTAAAATAACGCGTGAAGTTGATGGCGAAATAGTGTATTTTTACTACAATCCAATGTGGTCATTGATGGGGGCTAATAAACTTGTTCAAGGCACATATTATAATTCTAGTGACAAAGATGATCATGCAATATATTGGTATTCTTTTGACTCGGTTTTACTAAGACCATGTTATATTGAAAAATTTAGTTGGAACTATTTTGAAATAGTTGAAAAAACAAAAAAATATAATTTTGTGCCAAATACAACAATAGATAAGGAAAGATTTTCTGATCATTTACCAATAAAGTTTGAAATATTAGGAGGTTGAAAAATGGCTATAGATTTATGGGGATTTAAGGATGTCAAAGATTTGGAAAAAAATACAAGTGATTTTCCAGAAACTATTCTCAAGGAGCAAATTTCAGCTTTAGGTGATAAAACGGGGTTTGTGTTATATGGAAAACCACTTTATATGAAAGTTAATACTTATGAAATAGAATATAAAGCGGCAACAATATTTAATGTAGTAGTTCCAGTATTAGATGATTATAGCAAGACTATCATGATTATGTATTCAAATTTTGAATGCAATTTTCCAGTAGCGATTACGGTAGGAAAGGATTTTACAGATGATATGGAGTGCTTTGAACCATCATATGAATGCAATAATATTGATGAATTTAAAGAGGCATTGAAGAAAATTTTATGCTCTGATGAAGTAATGAGTGTAATTAAAACATTATATTCTAAGGCAAATATGTTGGGAAATTAAAATCGAACCCAAAGACATTACAATATATTATGGGACATTCAGATATAGGAGTTACCCTTAATACATATACTCATTTACAGTTTGAGGATGCCTTAGAAGAGATGAAAAAGGTTGTGGGCTAAAAGGTTTGAAAATAGCCCAGTATTTAGCCCAAACGAAGGAAAAGTTATGCAAAGTTATTCCAAAATATTCTAAAAATGTGAACAAAAATACTATCATAGAAATATTGCGGAATTGTTGTAAGTGCTGAAAATACAGTAAAATCAAGCATTTTAGGAGGTTTAATATAGATGATAAAAATACTATTTGTATGCCACGGTACTCCAGTTTTATGATAATGCATACCTTCGCAGACTGGGGCAACACAGGGCAATATATGGCAGAAAGCCTTGGAATTACTACGGTTTAGACTACTAAGGCTCATGGGCGGAATCGAGATAAAGGCAAAGGTGTTGGGATAATTCCTTAGTAGTAATGGACTACTAAGCGATGGCACACATACAAAACTTTGAACATAAAAAGCCACAATCGTTGGGAGCATTGCTGCCGGAATTGTGGGCTTTTTATACGTTATAAGCGTTTGAGCTTTTTGTAACTAAGAACTCGTTTTAAAGATTTTTTTAATATTACAGTTTACGTCCAATATCAGCAAAATAATATTACCATCTATTTTAAAGATGGTAAAAAATCAATTTGCACTGTGACAAATGATACCAAACCAGGCATGGTCTATAGACATTACATATATTCCGATCAGGCGTGGCTTTTTATATCTGACAGCCATTATTGATTGGCACAGCCGCTGGGCAGACAACATTATGATTGAGCGCTGGTTTCGCAGCTTCAAGTATGAAGAAGCCTACCTGACACAATACAAGAACATCAAAGATGCCAGAACTGCCATCGGACAGTATATCCGCACTTACAACTTTGAACGGCGTCATTCTGCACTTGATTATAAGACACCGGCTGAATGCTACTATCCGGCAATGCTGTTGCCATATGTAGCTTAGCATAAATGGAACAGGGGGAGAGTTCCTCTACTTTCCCAGTGTTCCCTGTAACTGATCAACCATATCAGTTCATTATAAAAATCTCAGATTTTGTCTTGACAATTGAGCCACTATAAATATATCATTAAAGAAAAAACTTATATGGGATCGAATAAAAATAAAGGTTACGTATATGATGCAGACAGGCTGTATTCCTCTCAAAAGGATAAGGAAAAGCAACTCCAGTTGGAAAAGGAAAGCCGACATGGATGAAAAGCCAATGAAAGCTAGAAGAGGAAAATTGACGGTGTAACTTATTTGCTGGTTCCGATGTCTGCTACTTCAGATATTTAGATAGATGGTATAAGATTAAGATAATTTTGGAGGACTTTATGAAGAAGAAAAATATTTTTGCAAAAAAATAATCGTAGCTATTTTGATAATGCAGATGATAGTTATGACCTGTTTATCAGTGATGGTAATAATGGAAATTACTAAAAATAGCAAAAATACTGCAATCAACAATCTGCAGACAATCGTACAGGAGAGAAGCCAGATTGTGGATAATTATGTACAGGAATCCGAGGTGATTCTGTCAGCATACAGTAAGGCAGGAGAAGTTTTGAATGTCCTCAAAAATCCGGAAAATAAATCAGCAATTGATGCGGCACAGAAATATACGGAATCTTTTTCTAAGGATATAAATAATCTGGAGGGATTGTATACAAGTGAATGGAATACCCATGTACTTGCCCATACCAATGCCGAGGTGGTTGGTATTACTACAAGAGAAGGAGATTCGTTAAAAGCATTACAGGATACACTGATTGCTACGGATGGGGTATATAATACAGGAATCATTATATCACCGGCAAGCGGCGATCAGATTGTCTCCATGTATCGGGCAATCTATGATGAAAGTGGGAATCCTGCAGGACTTGTTGGGGGTGGAATTTATACTAAGGGGCTTGTGAATAAGCTGGACAGCCTTGGAATGAATGGAATGGAGCATGCGACTTACTGCATGATTAATGTAAAGGATCATAAATATATTTTCCATAATCAGGCGAAAATGGTTGCCAAAGAAACAGATGAAGAGTATCTGCTGCAGTTATGTGAGAAATATAAGGATACTGCGAATAGTGCCGGTGGTTATGTAGAGCACAAAGAGAATGGAAAAGACTATATTGACTCTTATTATTATATGGCAGACCGTGGATGGCTGTTTATGATTAATGATGATGAAGATGAATTATTTGCGGCTGTTGTTTCTGTAAGAAATCAGTTGTTGATTATGTGTGCAATCATATTACTGATTCTTGGTATAGTATCCGCTGTAATTATCACCAGAATGATGTGTCCTATGATGCCTATTGAAAAAGGTATAATAAAGTTACAACAGTTTGATTTAACATCTAACGATGATATTAAACAGCATGAGATACATAAGGACGAACTTGGAAATATTTCAAAAGCTATAGGTAATTTAATTACATCATTAAGAGGTATGGTACAGACTTTGATGGAGTGTTGTGGCACTTTAGAAGAAAATGCTCACAATCTTCATGGTTCTGCAATTGAAATGGTAGATAGCACAACAGACCAAAATGCTGCTACACAACAATTATCGGCATCACTAGAAAATACCAATAAAACTGTAGATAATGTATATAAAGAGGTAAAACATATTAATGATATTGTAGAAGCCATCGCTTTACAAATTACAGAAACATTGCAGATGAGCAAAAAGGTGAAACTGGATGCGGACGATATGTGTAATAATGCACAGCAGGCATATGAAAATGGAAAACAAGAACTTGACAGCACCAGATTATCCGTAGAACATGCCATTGATAGTTTGAATGAATTATCTAAAATTAATCAATTAGCAACTGAAATCCTAAGCATCGCCAATAAAACGAATCTTCTTTCCCTGAATGCTTCGATTGAAGCAGCAAGAGCAGGAGAAGCCGGAAAAGGCTTTGCGGTTGTAGCAGAGGAGATCGGTGCATTGGCAGATACTTCAAAAATGACCGCAATAAATATTCAAACGATAAGCAATGAAGCAAACAATAGTATTGAGGTGGTAAACAATTGTTTTTGTAAGATTATAACTTATATGCAAAACAGTGTTGTAGGACAGTTTGAAAGCTATGCAAAACAGTCTGATAACAACAGTGCAATAGCAGAAAATATCCAAAACTTAATGGAAGAGATTACAAAATCCATTGAAACAATGATTACTTCTACATCCCAGATTAACAATCATATGGAAGAAATTCATGATATTACAGCACAAAATCAGAATGCGATCGATAGTATTGTAGAAAAAAGCGAAAAACTCTCTGATGTTTCTGATACAATTCAGCATCAGGTAACACAGAATCAAACAATTGCAAAACGAATTTCTGATATTGGAAATAAATTTACAATAAATTAACAAGCAATAATAATTGAGCTACTTAAATAGACCTCAGAAAATATAGAGAAGAATGAGTCTTTCGATTTTTAAAGACCTAACAAATGCAGAGGATGTGTCAATAAACATTTCAAATAAAAGATGTTTAAATAGACAAACTATCTCTGATATGCCAATCGAAAATATGAGACTGTTTCAAGTTTTGTGTAAACGTTAAAAACTGATATAAGATTTGTGAATAGTTACAAATGGGCAGAGCCGATTTTCCGGATTCTGCCCATATCTGCATTGTATAACTATTGTGAATTAATAACAACACATGTAATAAAACAAATGAAAAACAATGATAAAACAAAACAGGTGAACTTTACAATCGCCATTTATATTTGTAGAGAATATCTCCGTAATAAACGCAATTTTAGTCCACTTGATGTGATTAACCTAATAGAAAAGCATGTATTACCAGTAAGACCTGGTCGAAAAGACCCTCGCAAAGTCAAACCCCAGGCACCTGTAAGCTTTCTATATAGAGTGGCTTAATCATAGATAATTATAAGTTTTTTTGACAGATAAACAATCTGTCTTTTTGTTGTACTGCAAAATAGACAAAAGAAAAAAACACATCATATTTATCAAACAATTGCAAATATGATGTGTTTTATAATTATGTCAAAATTCTTAACTTAATGACATTGCCAGGACTGCCCTCCTGGTCTTTTTGTTGTTGTTCCACTTGGATCAACTTTTATCATTCATTGCCTACTGGCATTATAGCATATGCAAAAAAGTAATTCAATATGCTTTCTGGAATGGTTTTAAGACTGAAAAAGCAATCAAAAATGTTTCTATTTCCGAAATTCTACATATACCACAGATGTGCATGGAAATTCCAGCTCTACAAGCAGTCTTTACATTGACATCAGCAACATATGCATGGTATGGTACAAATAATAAGGTAGAGAGGCAACTATCACGAAGAGCAGTCCTTCATCTCTATTGATTCAAAGAACACAGGAAAGGGAAGAGTAATTTTAGCTATGAAAAAGAGTCTGAGAATGACAGAGGGAAGTATCTCCCAAAAGATCATTTTTTTTGCAATTCCATTGTTTCTGGGAAATCTGTTCCAGCAATTGTATAATACTGCTGATTCCCTGATCGTAGGAAATTTTCTAGGAAGTAATGCACTGGCGGCAGTCAGTTCATCTGGAAATCTGATTTTTCTGATGGTAGGTTTTATTAACGGCATTGCCATGGGTGCAGGTGTTGTTATTGCACGATATTACGGAGCCAAAAAAAGAGACTGCCTGCAAAAGGCAATCCATACAACGGTTGCATTTGGACTTGTGACCAGTGCTGTGCTGACAGTTTTGGGAATGTTTCTGGCACCAAAGATCCTGGTATTGATGGGAACTCCTGCGGACGTGCTCCCGGAATCTATTGTGTATTTCCGTACATATTTTGCAGGGTCTATGGGTGTTGTCATGTACAATATCTTTGTTGGAGTTCTGCAGTCGGTCGGTGATGGACGCCATCCACTGATATATCTGATTATTTCTTCCTGTGTCAATGTCGTTCTGGATATTTTCTTTATCGCAGGTCTTGGCATGGGAGTCGGATCAGCAGCACTTGCAACCGCAATTTCACAGTTTGTCAGTGCACTGCTCTGTATGGTTCATCTGCTGCGTGTGGAAGAAGAATACCGTCTGGAATTGCGAGAGATTCGTTTTGACAGTTCTATGCTGAAGCAGATCATCCAGAATGGTGTACCATCCGGTTTTCAGAATTCAGTGATCGCGATCGCGAACGTCTTTGTACAGTCAAATATAAATGCATTTGGAAAAATGGCGATGGCAGGATGTGGTTCCTACTCCAAGATAGAGGGATTCGCCTTTTTGCCGGTGACCTGTTTTACAATGGCTCTGACAACCTTTGTCAGTCAGAATCTGGGTGCAAAACAGTATGACCGGGCGAAAAAGGGAGCAAGATTTGGAGTTCTCTGCTCGATTACTATTGCAGAGTTGATCGGTATTATCATATATGTGGCAGCACCGGTACTGATCACAGCGTTTAACAGAGATCCTGATGTTGTACATTATGGAGTCATGCAGTCCAGAACAATTGCGTTATTTTATTGTCTGCTGGCGTTTTCTCATTGCATCGCAGCAGTACTTCGTGGATCAGGTAACGCATCCGTTCCGATGATTGTTATGCTCTGTGACTGGTGTCTGTTTCGCGTAATCTACATTACTGTGGCAGTTCGTATTCTCCCGGATATACGAGTGATTTTCTGGGCATACCCATTGACTTGGGGTATCAGCTCCGTGATTTTTCTGTATCTGTTCTTACGTGGAAAATGGGTTTACGGATTCGAGAAATCCTAATCGCAAGATTTAGTACAAGTTAAAATGAGAAATTTCTCCCCATTTTAACTTGCCAGAAGCTCCGCCTTAGTGTGTGATCTTTCATATACTCGTTCGAATTCATCTGGTGACATAAAGTCGCAATGGCTGTGAATTCGTTTCGTGTTGTAAAAAGCTTCCAGATATTCGAAAATCAACCGGTAGGCTTGCTTGTAGTCGCGGATTTTAAAGCGATTGAGCCATTCACGCTTGATAATAGAATGAAAGGATTCAATGCATGCATTATCCCATGGGAATGCTTTCTTCGAATAACTGCGCTGCATGTTTTCGGTTGCTTTTTTATATTCCTTTGCAACATACTGGCTCCCACGATCTGAGTGGATGATTAATGGTTGATCAATATTTCGGCGGGCTTTGGCTTTGTTTATAGTATCAATCACGCAGGATACTCCCAGTGTTTCTGAAAGTGTCCAGGCAATGATTTTTCTGGAAAATAAATCCATAATACTGGTCAGATAGACAAATCCGTCTATTGTCCAAACGTAGGTGATATCCGAACACCAGACAGCATTCGGGCGATCAGGATTAAACTGTTCATCAAGGATATTTTGTAATTCTGTGCTGAAATCAGAATCTTTTGTAGTGATTGTCCATGGTTTGCTCCACTGAGCACGGATTCCCATTTGGCGCATATATGTACCAACAGTTCTTTCCGAAATGACTTCACCGGTTTTTCGCAGTTCTGCAGTGATTTTCGGAGCACCGTAGTTCTGCTTGGAATCATCATAAATATCCTGTATTTTTGCTTTTACAGCTTCACGACGTTTTTCTGTATCAGAAGGTACGTGGTGGAGCCATGCAAGATATCCTGAGCGAGAGACACCTAAAAATTTCAACATTCCGGAGACGGAAACCCGGCGTCTGGCCTTTTTGGCAGCTTCCGTCTTCTCAGACACTTCAAGGTAAATGGCATCCGTCATTTTCCCAGAATGTTGATTGCTTTTTTTAATACATCAAGTGCATCTTGGGCATCACGTAATTCACGCCTGAGGCGGGCGATTTCTTTCTGCTCATCAGATGCGTAATTACCAGAACCGCGGACAGGAATATCGCCTGATTCCCGGAAGTCTTTCAGCCATTTTGTTAATGTGCTGTATCCAATGCCAAGATTTTCTGCACATCCACGTACACCGAGTTCTTTGTGATCCTGATAGTACCGGACTGCATCAAGTTTAAATTGTTTGTCATGTTGCTTTGCCATATGAGATCCTCCTTCAGCATGTCTCTATTGTATCATGCTTATGTGTATTTGGAATTTCTCATTTTGGCTTGTACTATTTATATTCTAGCACCAGAGAAACCAAAGACCAAGAGTCAGGAAGCAAGTTTATAAAGGTTTATGGAAAGAGCAGGTAGCAATCTATCTGCTTTTCCTGTTATGTGGTTATCGTAAGCCGAGAAGGTTAAGTGACGAACAAAGGGAACAGGCAAGGTTACGGATGGAGAAAATCAATTCAGATGATAATTGTCGGGAAGATTAGAGTCCAGTCGCAACATTCAGAAGTCCAGTCACAACATTTCCGAATTTAAAGAAAGAAATCTGCCGATAATATAAATGAACAATAGATGATGTTATCCATATTTGATAATGAACCATGAAAATGAGGTGGAACAGTTGAACATAGCAATTTGCGATGATGAGGAAAATATACGCATTTACATACGCAAGCTGATACAGAAGCAGGAACCTTTTTGTAAGATAACAGAGTTTTCATCGGGCAAGGAATTATTGGAGTTTCAGGATGAGACAAATGCAGAAGAAATAGACATACTTTTTCTGGATATCTCTATGGGAGATGAGGATGGAATGACTGTGGCAAAGCAGCTCAGGAGCCAGATGGAAAGCAAGAAAGAAGCAGTGTGGGGAAGCCTGCCGCTTCTGATATTTGTAACGGGATATCCGGAATATATGCAGGAGGCTTTTTCCGTTAATGCTTTTCAGTATATTGTAAAACCGATTCAGGAAAGCAATTTTGAGCAGGTTTTTGCACAGACCATACGGGAGTATCAATATTTGATGGCAAAGAAAAAGGAAAAACCAAAAGAAGTATTAGTTCGGAATGGAAATAGAACAAGAAGTGTTTCAGCAGATGATATTTACTATATTGAAAGCAGTAATCGAAAAGTGACCTTGTATTTGCGGCATGAAAAAATTGAATATTATGACAAGATCAGCTCACTGGAAAGCGAGCTTAAGCCGGATTTTTTCCGTATACACAAAGGGTATCTGGTCAACATAAAATATGTGGAACGATATGACCGGACAGAGGTGAAAATGAGAAACGGGGACAGTCTGCTGATATCCAAGTATAAATATCAGGACTTTGTAAAGCGTTATTTGGAATACATTTCGGAGGAAAGATAATTGAGTCAGGTTACATATGAAATCATTCGCAAGCTTTTTGAAATCTATCCTATTATTCTGCAAATCGTTCTTTTTCTGGTATTGTGGAATGTATTTTTTCGGTGGGAGAAAGGGATATGGATTGTTGCAGGAATATTGGCAGTGATGAATATCTGCATGGGGCTATGGCTGGAAAAGCCGGGGGTAATACGATATACAATGTCCGCTGTCATTGTGTTGGGATATTGTTTTTGCAAATACCAAAAACATTTGGAAAATGCGGTATTCATACTGCTGCTGTTTTACAATTTTCATGCGTTAAGTTATTTGATTGCAGACAGTATTTATCAATGTACAGTGGAGAGCATATTTAGAGGGTTGGATGTTCTGAGTGAGGAATATATATTTCGGGTTTATCTGGGTATGGCGATAGGTATGGGCATCCTGCTTTTATCGTACACGTTGGTATTCCTGATTATGACAGGTGTCGTGATAAAAATCGTAAAGAAACCGTTTATGCTGAGATGGCAGGAAACGATATTCCTTTCAGTACTGAATATTGTAGGGAGTATGATTGTAGGAATAAGCGTAGACCTTTCCGTAGTGCAAATCGAGGGTGGAGTTTTTCTGTTGTATGATGACAAGCAGGAAATGTTGTGGAAATTACCGATAATTGCGGTTCTTATCTATGTGGGGGAAATTTCGGCAATATACATCTACCAGAATTACAGGAAGCTTCAAAAAGAACGGCAGAAACATTTTGTGGAAGAACAACAGGTCAAAGCCATGAAGCAGAGACTGGAAGAAGCAGAGAACTTCTACGGGAGCATTCGCAGAGTAAGGCATGAGATGAAAAACCATATGACGAATATAAAAGGGCTGGTGGCAAGTGAGAAATATGATGCAGTAGAGAATTATATCGAAAAACTGGATGAAACCATACAGACTATGGACTATAAATTCAATACAGGAAATGCGGTCACAGATGTGATTATCAATGATAAATACCAGAAAGCGGAAAATGCAGGTATTTCGTTTCAAGTAAAATTTAACTTGGGGGAAACAGACACAATTTCTGCATTTGATATAGGTATCATTCTGAATAACCTTTTAGACAATGCCATAGAAGCCTGCGAGAAACTGGAGCAGGAACAGCGATATATCAATCTGACTTTAAAGAAAAAGAATCATTTCCTACTGATTGAAGTGGAAAACAGCTTTGATGGGAAAGTGATATGGGAAGATGGAGGTATCGTCCCGATGACAACGAAACAGAGCGATCTGCCGGATATTTTGATGGAGCATGGAATAGGGTTAAAAAATGTAAAGAATGTGGCAGACCATTATCTTGGAGATATGGATATCAAAATAAAAAACGATGTGTTTAAAGTCACAGTAATGCTGCAGCAGAAGAAAATAAAATAAAAAAATATGAAAAAGGAAGGAGAATGTAGTAATGGATGTAGGTTCAGTTTATGGCAGTTATTATGAAACAGCAAAGAGTTACATGGGTTTGAGGAAGGAGGAAAAACAAGCGGGATTTGCGGAAAAGGTCACAGACAAAAGTCAGGTTTCCTCGGAAGATATGACCTTGGAGGAATACAAGGAGTATTTTAATGAAAAGATGAGTGGCTTGTATACCCACCCTTCGCAGCGGAATAGAAATGATATTATAGATATTACGGATGCCGCTTATAAAAGAATGCAGACTGATCCGGAATATGAGAAGAAAATATTAGACGCTTTAGCGAAGAATAAGGCAGTTAATTTTGGAAACTATATTCCACAAATATCATATATGCATATAGATGATACATATGAGAAATGTTACGGCTATACGCAGGGCATGAAGGAGAATGACGGTTATTCCGGGAGTTCCTCCGCAAAGGGAACTGATGCCGGACGGCAGAAAAAGGCAAGGCAGAAGGAACTGCTGGAAGAATATTTGGAAAAGCGGGCGCAGATGAAGGAATTTCAGCAGGAGGCGTTGGAAGAAAAGATTGCAAAGCAGGAATTGGAGAGGAGCAGGCTGACAAAGGCATGGAGCAGTAAGAGGCAGATGGCGATGGCTTCCAATGCTTATGACGCAAATGTTATGACGGAAACCGCGACAGGCAGTGAGGTATAGTGTAATGAATGGTGTATCATTATCAAACCAAGTAATCCATTGGAATGAGTCAAACGCTGCATCACCAAGAAATGTTTTGGGATTAATAAGCGGATGCTTCACAAAGAAGTCTTTTAGTGTAGGAATGAGTAATTTAGCATCATGAACGCACTTATCTTCATCAGGAGAATCAGATTTCTTTTCTACCACGATTTCAGGATGTGAGATCATAAAGTTTTTGTTATAAAAAGATATATGCCGGATGATGCCAAGACCATTGGTGACAATGCCAAACTTGAAGACATAGCAAAAATGACCATTAATGTATAACTGCTTAATTTCAGGATTTGCGGAAGCGTGTGTTGGCATAGAACCATAAGCTGCTTTGTAAGGATCATAATTCTTATCAAAGTTGTTAGCTTTGGCATAAGCTTTGAGCTGCTTGATAATACGATTTGCGTATTTCGGATTATTTTCAGCAACGAAAGCCTCAATACCAGAAGAATCAAAGATAGTCATATCCGCTTTGGCAGAATCAATAGCATGACAGACTGGTTCGGTTAAATCAACAAGGTTATCAAAAACAAGCTGAAGGTCATCAATAAAGTCCTGTTTGAAGCGGGTGATTTTAGAAGCATCCGGAACTTTGGTGAAGCCACAGAATTCACGCAGCGGTTTTGAATAAGCAAGAAAAGTTAAAAGAAGCTGGTCTGTGGGAATAGAAAAAATATGCTGAATAATCAAAGCCCATAGCAAAGCGTTTAAAGGGTATTTACGGGCTCTGCCCGTTGATGCATAGAAATGATTTCGAAAAGAAATCGGAATAATCTCATCAATATCGATGTGGTTTTCTAATAGAGATAGAAATACAGGTTTGTCATTTTCAAATTTATTTTGGCAATCTGAAAAAATATCTGCCAAAGAAAGCTGTTTATATGGTATCATAGATGTCAGAATAACTCCTTTCTTGGATGTATGGTTTATAGTTTCTGGTCAACTCTATTATACCATATCCGGTGAGGGGTTATTTGTTTTTTGTAGTTAAAAAATGCCGTATTTATGAGGCTTGTGGCGTTTCACAAACGCCTATCAAATTATTCTATTAAGGAGGGCGAGTTTATGTCAAAAATCACAGATTATGGATTTTTGTTTCAGCAAATGTTTGGAACAAAAGGCACAAAAAGTACAAGTGCAATAGGTAGCTTTCAGCTGTCGCAGTTAAACAGCAGCTCTATACAGTCGCAGTTAAAAGCGGCGGGTATTGATACGAACAGTGCCCAATATAAGGCTGCAATAAAGCAGATGATGTCAAATGCAAATGGGTTAATGTACACAAATATCCAGAGCATTAAAAATTTGATGAAAAGTTACGACAAAGATGGAGATTACATTGATCCAACAACGGGATTAGCAGGTCTTTTGCTAACAGATGAAAATGCAAGTAGTCAAAAACGTATTATTTCCATTCCGGAAAGCAGCAAAGATGAAATGTTTGAGCAAACGAAAAAGGAATTTTTGCAAGAAAATGGCGTCCTGAATGGAGATACGACAAAACGATCAGATGTATATACAAATATGTATCGCAAGGTACAGAAAAATGACCAATTAGCAGCGGGATATACTATGCAGCAGTATGAGCGTGCATATCGGCAGGCATTTATATCCGCAGCAAAAGCTGCTGATCCAGGTTGGGAAATAGGGAAGCCAGTCTCATCTGGGACATTAGACGGTATCACAAGAGAATCCGTGGAAGCTAATTTAAAGAAATCAGGCAGTTCACTGGCACAGGTGTCAGTGGATACAAGGATATAGTAAATTGGTTTTATGTGGCATATATTTCACTAATTATTTCAAATTAGGTAATTGCGAAACTCGCGATGCTCGTTCGCAATCTCGAACTAAACGGGGAAGAATTCGTGCAGAGCACGAATTCTAAGATAAGAAGTGGATAACTACCAGTTTTAGGCGTACTTTAATAAGCCATAGGCTTTATAAAGTTGGTAAGACCTAAGCAATGAGTGGTTTCAGACTTCGTATGTATTCATGATGTTTGATTTTGTCTGCAAGAACAACTGTAATGAGTGGACTGTCTAAAATGGCAGGATTAGTAAATGGTCAATCATACGAGGAGAAAAATGTATGTCAATTAGTATTTCCAATTATCCTGTACATTTGCAGGATGGCTTTAAACCTAATAGAGAATGTTTGAAATCTCAGGGAAGTCAAAGTGAATACCAGAAAGTATTTCATAGGGATTCCTTAGAAGTTTCCCAATTATCGAAAAACAGGGAAATCTTAATGGATAAAATTAAGCATACAGTGGTGCAGTCGGCGGCATCACTCAGCGATATGAGAGCTGGAATATTAAAGGAAATCAGGGAAGAAAAAGGGCAGTATGGCTATTCGGATGTTGTGAATGCTTGTGGGCTGAGTTATGCAAGGCTGTATTCTGAAATTGAACAGCGCTATGAAAATGAACAGTATTATAAGGTAGATGGGACGCCGCTGACAAAAGAAGATGAGATAGAGTGGCTGGATATACAATTTGAGCAGGAAGTGGCATGGCAGAAATCCTGTGCCAGAATAACAGCCCAGGGGCAGGTCATTCAGGGGAATATTCCTGAAATGCCAACAGAGGAGATGGAAGAATTGGAGGACAGCTTTTATCAGGCTAAGGATGCCTATATGAAGCTGTACCGAGAAAACAGACGGGCAGAGAGACCGCTTGTTTTGCAAAGTTATATGTTTGGCAATAGCCAGATGTATCAAATATTGAATAGACTAGGAAATTTACAGGAGAGGGTGGTATAATGCAAGTTAATTCGTCCAATGGTTCATTACAACAAAGGTTCTTTTCTGGAACAGGCAGTATAGGCGGCATCCATCTGCCGGACTTCAATGACAAATATATTTTCTCTAAAAAGAAAAGCGGTGTTAGTGATAAAGAATACCGGAAGCAGATCAGGGAACAAGCTTATGAGGATTTTGAAAAAGGGCAGTTCCAAAACAAATCCGAAGGATTTAATAGGCTGATGAAAAGCTACACATCGGAAGTGTCCCCGGACAGAAAAGGGATTATTACTTCCGGGCTGAAAGCTATTTCAAGGAACAGACAGAATGTGCTGAAGCCAATAGATTTTGTGGCAACGCTGCTTGAAGGGAAAGTGAAATATCAGAAATTGCCGTCAGGCAACAGCGATTACATAGAGTTTTACGATAAGAATGGGGAGATGGTCGCGACTTATTCCAATAATGGGTGGACGATGTATACCACCAATGCGGAGGCATCCAGACAGACGGAAATGTGCATGATCTACAATGAAGCATGGGGGAATGCAAAGAGAGGGATTCCGCTGGCAAGTGAAGAGACGGTAAATGTGGATAATATGCAGAGTAGCTTTGATGCCAAGGCATAGCAGAAAATTATCCCTAATAAGCCACAGAGGACGGGCAGGGCAGTTCCTGCAACAATGAAATAGAGCTGTCTGCCGGATGTGCTGATGTAATGAAGAAATTGTTGTTACTTGTAGTTCTCAATCTTGGTTTACTGAAAACATAAAAGAATGTGCCACAGAATTAAAGAGTGAGGGAAAGCAAGTAGCATATATCGTATGCAACGAAAAAGTAATTTCCGTTATAGGATATATGGAAAATGAATAAGAAAAAACAAACAGCAGATAACATACTGCTTGGCTGGATATGGGAATCATTCTTTTGAATTTTCCAGAACTTAGGCAGTATATAAAAGTAATAAGGCAGGTGATGTGTATGGGAAAATGTTAGTTCTGACATTTGAAGATAATGAGGATGATATGATGAAGCGCATTTTATCGTTGATAAATACCAGAGAAGAAGTCATTCAGATGTCAGGTATGAACGAGCATCTGTTGAATTTCAAAGGTCTTATGATAGATGAGGTTCAACGGGTAATCATTCGGGAAAATCAGGAGATAGAGCTTACATATACCGAGTTTGAAATCTTGAAGCTTTTTGCAAAGCATCCGGGAATAGTGTTCAGTAAGGAACAGATTTATGACATTGTGTGGAAAGAATCCTATTCCGGCGATTACAACATCGTCATGAGCCATATCCGGAATATTCGGGAGAAGATAGAGGATAATCCTAGCAAGCCAAGCTATATACAGACTGTTTGGGGAGTTGGTTATCGGTTCAATAAAAATTTAATAGCATAGAAACAGGCAATTAAGAAACAAAATCTTGGTTGTCTTTTTTATTTGTAAAAACATTTACAGTGACAGGTGCAGAAAGGAGACAGGAGTACATTGCAGAAATCAAAACGAATACGGGCAGTAATGATAAAGGTTTATAAGTGAATATCGTAGTTATGCAAAGGCAGTCAATAATGGCTGCCTTTTGTCATGCAAAAAATAAGCAGATGGAGGAAATACTATGGCAGAATCTAAAACAGAAAAACAGAAAGTACAGGAAATAACGGAGAAGCTAGAGCAGGGTATCAAGGAGCTTTTTGAAAGCGAGAAGTACAAGACTTATCTGAATACCATGTCAAAATTCCATAATTACAGCTTTAACAATACTATGTTAATTGCGATGCAAAAGCCAGACGCTACGTTAGTGGCCGGATTCAAGGCTTGGCAGAAGAATTTTGACAGGCACGTTAAGAAGGGGGAAAAGGGTATTCGTATCCTTGCCCCAGCACCCTATAAAATCAAAGAGGAGAGGGACAAGATTGATCCGGTCACACAAGAACTTTTACTTGATAAGGACGGAAATCCGCAGAAAGAAGAAGTCGAGATAACAATTCCGGCATTCCGGGCAGTATCCGTTTTTGATGTGGCGCAGACAGACGGAAAGCCGATACCGGAACTTGCGGCAAAGGAGCTTCTTTCAGATGTGGAAGGGTATCAGGATATGATTCGTGCAGTAGAAGCCATTTCACCAGTACCGATTGAACTGGAGGAGATAGCCGGAGATTCCAAAGGCTACTATGACAGGGAAGCAAAGCGGATTGCGGTGCAGGAAAACATGAGCGAGGGCCAGACCTTAAAGACCATGATCCATGAGGTGGCTCACTCCAAGCTGCATAGCAAGGAAGTGGAGCAGGATGAGCAGATGAAAAAAGACCGCAATACCAAAGAAGTGGAAGCTGAGAGCATAGCTTATACAGTATGTCAGCATTTTGGAGTGGACACTTCCGATTATTCCTTTGGATATATTGCCGGATGGAGCAGTGGCAGAGATACCAAGGAACTGAGAGCTTCCATAGATACGATACGGAGGACAGCTTCGGAGTTGATTACCGGGATAGAGGAACAATTACAGGAATTACAAAGGAACAGGGAAGTATCACAGGAACAGACAAAGGAAAGTATTCTCCTCATACAGAATACTGACCTTTCAGAGTTCAGTCTGCTTGATGTATATGGCATGGACAGACCGGAACTGATGCAGGCATTGTCAGAAATGACAGACGATGACAAGTTGAGCATACAGGCATATTTGGAAAGCAGGGGTGCATGGACAACGGAAATCGGCAATCAGGATTCCAGAGAGTACGGAGAGTATCATCTGGATGTGCGTTATAACACAGATACAGATGAGCTGATTGATATGAAGGAGAGAAAGGCGGTCTATGATAAGGCAATGGAGCCGATCAATGCCGATGATGTGGTTGTTAAGTTCGCTTCAATTTTTGAAAGCGAATGGGAGGTTTTGAAAATCACAAATATGTTGAGGGATGATGTCAGAAAAATGCTCAAAGATATGGCTTCTCTTGATGAAAAAGAATGGGATGGCAATTACCTTTCATATATGGAAAAACAGGGAGCGGAAATCACGTTACTTGCGTCCAGTAGTAAGGAATTAAACGGAAATATGCCGGACTTTTGGGATTATGAATACGATTTTGATGCAGGTCTGACGGATGCGGAGAAATTGTCTGTCATTCAACAGGCAGAGCATATCATTAACCGGTTGGAGCATGGACAGCCTGCCTTTTCCGATGATGAAAGAAATCTGATTGTAAATTATGCTTATAAGCTGAGTAATGTGGAGAAAACAAGGGAGCTTGCAGAACATATCTACGCACAGGAAGTGGATGGAAATCAGGATGTTGCATTAGCAATGTTTGATGCACAGGCAGAAATCGACGCACTGCCGGATAGCATGGTCGGAATATCTGAAATGCAGGAGTATGGCTATACATGGATTGAAATGCTTCCACTAACACAGGAAAGGGCATTGGAACTATTTGACCATGACTTGCCTGTGTATCTTTTGCATACGGATGGTTCCGAGAGTACTGTAGCTGATAGAAAACAGATTTTAGAGCATGATGGAATGTGCGGAATAGAAAAAGGGGACTGGCAGAATGAACGGAAACTTCTCATGATGCAGGAAGAACTTACAGAGAGTAATTCCAACAGGGAAGCACTGCTTTTATATGGAAATACCGATAAATACGGTATTTACCAGTTAAAGGATAATCCCGAACTGGACAAGTTCCGCTTTGAGGGAACGGAAAGCCTGAAGCGTATGGGAATAACCAAAGACAATTTTGATGCGGTATTGCCGGAAAATTATAAGCTCGTGTATATGGGAGAACTGGCAGAATTGCAGGGGCAGACACAATCGGAAACATTGGAAGCAATCTATACAAAGTTCAATATTGACCACCCTGCAGATTATAAGGCTCATTCGCTTTCCGTCAGCGACATTGTAGTATTGCATGAGGACGGCGAGAACAGCGCACACTTTGTTGATTCTTTTGGATTTACGGAACTGCCGAAGTTTATGCTGACATTGGAGGGCAGGGAGAACGAAATACAGACAGAGTTTGCGGTACATATCGCAGACCGCTATATCCTTATGCACGAATGTGATGGTGGATACGATTACTCCATTCTGAATGAGCAGTATCATTTACTGGATGGCGGTGTATATGACAATCCGGATATTACCATTCAAAGAGCAATGGATATGGTCATTGCAGACCTGAAAGAACCACGCTTTTCAGCGGTTACAGAGCAGTATTATCGTGATGAGTATTTGCAGGGTGAAGTATATGTGGGTTCTGAGGTTGAGATTGTAGATTATGAGGAGCTTTCAGAAAAAGCGGAGGAAGTGGAACAGGCAGACTTGGAAGCAAAGCAGGCAGAATTTAGAGAGAACAATCCGGATGTGGTTGCAGATTTCCGGGCAAAGACAGAAGAACTGTTTCATAGTCTGGACGGACAGAGCGCAGAGGATATAGAAAAGACGGTATATGCTTATGTGCAGTCGCAGATTGACGAGTACGGTCTGGATGCAGAAATTGTGGATGTGGTTGTGGAATACACCGGTTCCACCAGAGAAGATGACCTTTTCAATATGCTGCATGAGGACAGCATTTATATTGCAGGCATTCAGGTAGATATTAACCCGATTACGGAGGGGAAAACCGGAACGCTTGCAACTTATCTTCTGGCAGTGGAGAGCTATCTTGCAGAGAAACAGGCAATGCAGAAAGCATCTGCCGTGGGAGCCATACCAGAGAAAACCGTTACCTTAACGGTTGCAGAGTGCGGCGAATTTCACAGTTTGGGAGAGTTTCATGAGAATATTGCAAGTGTGGAGAAAGCAATCGCTGTGTGGAAAAGCATACCACCGGAGCGCATGAACGGGATTCCGAGCATCGGCATCAACATACATACCGAGGGAACCGAGCGTTATGAGGATGTGGAAATGAATATTCTCTCCGGCAAGGTCATTGACCTGGATGTCTTGGATTATGTACCGGACATAACAGACGATCCGAAAGCAATCGAGGTCATAGCGGAGCTGATTGACAAGTTACCGGACATTGAGGTGCGTGGTTCGCTGGAGAAGTGGCAGGCAGCTATCCTTGCTTTGGAGATAGACCAGTTTTCCTATGACTATGACACCTATCAGTATCGGGATACGGTTGAGGACAGGGAAGCACAGGTTGCCAACATCACTGAGGACATCAGAAATGGAAATACCGGGTATCTGAATGACTTTCTCAATGCGGTCATTTCTGAAGGCGTCAGAGAGGGTATTACAGACATTTTCGGGCAGGGTGTGGAGCTTGATGACAGCGAAGCGGTTCAGACTGCGAGAAGGGCAAAGGAGCTGCTTGACAAGCTGGCAGAATACAAGCCGCTTGCAAAGTTGGAGGAGCTTGAAGAACAGAATTACAACATGATTGATAATGTCCTGAATAACGGAGCGGAGAAAAAGGAACATGAGCAGACCAAAGGCAGAATTTCCATACGGGAGAAACTGACAGAGAAAAAGGCAGTCATAGAGCAGAGGGACAAGTCGGAGCGTACTTTACAGGAAAAGGAAACCGAGAAAAAATCACAGAGGGAGATGTAAAAAGATGAGTAAATTCGCAGTAGAAGAAATCAATTTCATGTGTGTGTTTGAGACACAGGACAGGGCGGATATGATTGGACAAATCAGACAGGTAATGCCGCACATAAAGGACAGCGATATGGAGAAGCTTGGAGAGCAGGTGTTAGGTAAGCTTCAGAGCATGACCGATGAGGAATTTGCAGAGGTTGACTTAGAAGTGGTAGAGTAAAAAAGTAGTCAATCGAATGTCAAGCATTTGATTGACTACTAATATGAGCCATATAGTATATTGTTTTTGATGTTATGATTCATGTTAGGGAAATAGAGGTGAAATTATCTGTAGATAATTAGTTATAAGTTTGTTGAATGTTGGTAAAATTTAAAGAATTTACCCCAAATTTAATTTAAAAATTCACTTTACGAACACATTACAGTTTAATATTAAAGTATAACAAATAAAAACTTTACTTTCTCGAACAATTAATATAACATATTAATAAAAATATGTATATATATTAAAAATGAATGACGACAAGTGATGTAAAATAGCTATAGGTAGGGATAAAGAGGTAATTTTATGTTGGTATCATATAATGGGTTATGGAAGTTGCTAATTGATAAAAATATGAAAAAAATTGATTTGGTCAATGAACTCGGGATTAGCAGTAGTACTATTGCAAAGATGACTAGAGGCGAGTATGTATCGATGGCTGTTTTAGGAAAGATATGTAGTAAGTTGGATTGTGATTTTGGAGATATAGTTCATTTTGAAAATGTAGATGATTCAGCTATTTAGCAGACAAATGTGGAGTGATATCATAAAGATACAAATGTTGGAGGAAGCTATATATGAACAGAAAGTATAGAAGAAAATATTTATTTGAGTTTGCAAAAGAAAAGACAAATTATAAAAATAAATTTTATAATATAGTTTTTCATGCTGAGAAAGATGATATATTCCGTATTATAAGAACAGTAAGCAATAATTCTTCGATGAAAATGAGAGTAGAAAAGATATTATTTCCTAAAACCATACATGATATGTGCAGTAATCGAATTGTGATAAATACAGAGTTAGATGTGGATTATCTGCGTTCATATTGCATAAGAATATTTTGTGAATATAAACAGTATATAGAAAGCTACATCGATATGAAAAATCAATATGAAAAATTCCTTTTTTCAGAACAATATGCAGAGGCATTGCATGTTATAAATAATATAGAAGAAAAAATGGGACTTTCTGTATGGAGCATATCCAAGAGAATGTATTTATATGATAAAATATATGGATTGGAAAAGCATAAGAGATATTTATCTGAACTACAGAACAATGTGAATAACAATATTTTGCTAAGTACTTTGTTTGAACTGGAAAGTTATTTTGCAGAATCAAATACAAGTTATTCTGCTTACAAGAAAAGGTTAGAAAGTTATAATGATATACTTCAAGAGAATGCTATCATTAGAATGTATTTGGACTATAGATTTAATGTAGAGCGCAAATTTGAACTTGAAAAGATTCAGATTGCATTTATGTTTGATAGCCAGTTATCTATTGTCGATATGTATGAGACTTTTGTTTTGGCAGAACAGATAATGTTTACTGAAGGAATTAGAAATAAAGAGAAACTTGATACAAGTGACTTTAGACTATGTAATCTTAATTTGATAGAAACACCTGAACGGATATGTGATTATAACGAAGAGTATTACAAATTATTAGAATTATATACTTGTGGGAAATATCAGGAGTATATTGAGCGGTGCGAACAATACTTATTAAAAGTACCACAGGATTTTCAGAGTATAATTCTTTTAGTTAAGTCTTACATTCTTTTAAATAAAAAAATGGAGATTGGGAAAAATTTATGTAAATGGTTATATGACGTATATTCTTTGAATGGAAAAGAAGCAGAAGCTATTCAGGAGTTGTTTTCATATCTTAAGGTAGTGAGATTTACTAGTTGGGAATATAAAATTATGGGCTTTATCTCGAGAAAGACGACTATGCCTCAGAGAAAGAAAATGAGCTTTTTATCCGTGATTAATGATGTTTGTATATCTCCTAATATTGTAAATAATGAATGCTTTAATGGGGATGTTACAGAATTTTTAGATTCCTTTGCTAATATATGCCCTATAACTCAGAAATTATACCTATATAAATTGGGGATAGGTGTATTTCCAACAGCAATATTAGATGAAAATAGAAGTTTATTTTTCGAAGCGGATAAGCTTATTGATGCAAGTAAAAATGATGAAGCCCTTGATATTCTTACAAGGATCTCTCGAACAGATAATTATTTTTTAGAGCGTGTTCTTCGTAGAAAAATCAGAATATATGAGCAGAAAGAAGATTATTTAGCTGAAGTAGAATGTGTAACAAATGCAATATTGCAGAATAATAATTTACAAAAAAGAATTGACTTATCCGAAGTGTTAAAACATGTAAATAGTCATTTGTCAAAGGATATTAAGAGAAGCATTCAGTATGTGGTATTTACATATTTATGCATGCCAGGTAATTATAATAAGCAGAGGATAGCTTATTCCAATTATATGGATTATAACAGATATAAAAGTATTGATGATATTGTATCCAATGAAGAAAAAAACGCTGTATTGATTGAATTTTTGAGTAAAGTATGTATACAACACATATTAAAAAGAGATATTATTTTAAATCCGGGTGGAAACAAGGCTGATGAGTTGCGTGTTGAAATACTTAAAGTACTAATTGATATTGATGAACAAAATAGAAAGAAATATTATGCAGAGATTGCTGCAATTACAAAGCAAAAAAGTATCAAAGATAGAATTAAGCAGATAAATCAAAGCCGTGTCTATGTTGATACTGATAATATTAAAAAAGAAAATGAGAGCACATTAAGAGAAGATTTTAATCGGTATTTAGCTATGAAAGATTTAGATGAAGGGCTAATATCATATGATATTTATAGTGAAGATTATATTAGTGATCTGAAAAAGATTGTTGATGAAATCAATGAAAAAATCAAAACAAATGTGGTATATTCTCAAAAGATGATTATTCTCAAAGGAATTATTACAACAATTACTGAAGAATTCTTGTTTAATGAGAAGTATGGATTAAATACTTTTTTGAGCTCACGTATACGGCATGGGTATTGTAAAAAACAGCTTACGACAGTATTTCAAGAATATAATTTACTTTCAAAAAAGAAGAAAAATAATAGTGAAGAATATTTGATAAATGAATATTGGGATGGAGTTTTGCCGAAAAACACAAGGGGAAGTGAGGAAATAAAAAAGTATTTGTCTAAATTTACGCTAAATATAGAAAAAAAGGTGGATGATATAAAGAAAAATTGGTTAAGCATAAAATACAGAGAGGAAAATGAGTCTATATTAGACTATACATTATGTGTTAATCAATGTTTATTAATAGATATGGATAATATTATTGATTTTAACACATTTTATGATGAAATAATAGAATTACTATGGAAATATACCTTGGGGCATTTTGCAGCATTACGTGAAAAAATACAAGTCGAACTTTTAGCCTTCTTCCAAGATGAGTTGACCATGTTATTAGAAAAGATAGGAAAGATTTCTGATGTGAATGTGAAAAATGAGGTTAAAACCATATGCAATAACATAAATTTGTGTAAGTCAAAAATAGGAGCAACGACAAAAGAGTTTGCAACGGTGTACAAAGGGAACATAATAAAAAACTTAATAATGGACTGCCAATCTTACACAAAGTACCGCCCAAACGAGACTACGGGCGGTATTTTTGTATCATGGCGGAGAAAGGAGGAACTTCCCACGGGGGCTTGACTGAAAAGTTGAGCCCCTTTTTTCATGCCAAAAAACAGGAGGTAAATGCTTATGGCAGATGATAAAACCACAAAAACGCCGGAACAGCCGGTAACGGATAGCGGGCCGGGCAAGGAAACGCCTCCCGCTCCCCCAAAAGAGCCGGGGAAGGTTTCCGTTTCCCCGAAGCCGGAAAAAAAGACGGAACCAGAGGTAAAGAACCCACAGGTTTCTGTCTATAACTTCGCTGAAATTATGAAGGAAAAGAAAGTCGAGGAACGGGCGGCAGCTCCCGGCGTGGAAAAGCCTGACCCGGCAAAAGCGGAGAAACCGGAAAAGCAGCCGGAGGCTCCGAAAAAAGCAGAGGAAAAACCCAAAGAGCCGGAACAGCCGAAGCGCCGGGGCCGTCCCCCGAAAGCAAATAAGGACAAGGACGCAGCCCCGAAGTCCAAAGCTCCCGCACAGAAACCGGAAAAGGCGGTCAAAAAGGAACCGGAGAAAAAAACGGCTCCAACGATACAGGCCGCTCCCGCTCCGAAAGGACCCGAAAAGCCAAAGGATGCTCCACGCCGGGGCAAGGAGCAGATCGTCTATATCAAGCTGAACGAACTCCACGCCTTCAAGAACCATCCCTTTGAAGTCCGGGATGATGAAGAAATGCGGGCTATGGTGTCCAGCGTCAAGGACAAGGGCGTGACCCAGCCCGCTATCGTCCGTCCCCGTGAGGATGGCGGCTATGAGATCGTGTCCGGCCACCGCCGCCAGAAAGCCAGTGAGCTTGCCGGATATGCGGATATGCCCTGTATCGTCCGAAACCTGACAGATGATGAAGCCATCACACAGATGGTGGAGGACAATCTGAACCAGCGTGAAGAAATCCTCCCCAGTGAGCGGGCCAAAGCCTTAAAAATGCAGCTTGAAGCCATCAAGCACCAGGGCTCCCGCACTTCGGGCCAGATTGACCCGAAGGACGCAGGTAAACGCTCCAACGAGATCGTGGCCGAGCGGAACAAGATGGCCGTCAAGCAGGTGCAGCGGTATATCCGTCTCAATGAGCTGGTTCCAGACCTGATGAAGCTGATGGATGAAAAAAAGCTGGGTTTTACTACGGCGGTGGAGCTTTCCTATATCGGCAAGAAGAACCAGAACTATATCGCCGTCGCCATTGACAGCCAGCAGTCCTCGCCTTCACAGGCGCAGGCAAAGCGTATGCGTGAGTTGGACGAAAAGAAGCTACTCAACGGGGACGTGATCGACGGCATTATGATGGAGGACAAAAAGGAGGTAGACAAAGTGATTTTGACAGGTGCGGAACTGAGCAAGTATTTCGGCAAGGAAACTACGCCGAGGGAAATGAAGGACCAGATTATCAAGCTGCTGGACGACTGGAAGGGCCAGCAGAAGGAACACGAAAAGCCGGAGAAGAAAAACGAACAGGAAAAGTAAGCCGAAACTTCGGGTCAACGTGGCCCGAGGATTGGGGGGGGGGGGGGGGGGGGGCCCCCCCCCCCCGCCCCGAAGCTCTGGAGATATAAATTATTCCCCGTCGCCAGTTATTCCGTAGCATAGCCGGGAAAATCAGTCAAGGGCAGCGCTGCCGCAGGCGGTGCCAGAGGCACCCTTGACGGATTTCTCCCGGTTATGCTTTTTCCCGATCAAGCGACGGGGATATAAATTCTCCAGAGCCGTTCCCCTTCCCGGGGGAAGGGGCGGAGGGGTTGGGCGATACCTTGCTTTTCCCTAAACCAAAACAGAAATGGAGGTTCAACCAATGAAACGACCTTTAGCATACCTGACCGCCGCATGGAGCGGCGAGCCGGATGTTGATATGGAGCTGGCGACCCACTACTGCCGCCTTGCTTATGAGGCGGGCTTTTCCCCGATCTGCCCGCTCTTGTATCTGCCGCTGTTTTTGAATGACAGCGTTCCCGAGGAACATAAGGCCGGGATCGATATGCGCCGGGATATGCTGCGGCGCTCCCACACCCTGATCGTCTGCGGCAGCGCTGTGGACGAGGATGTGAAAAACGATATTGCGGTTGCCGGACGGCTGGGCATTGCGGCGACAACGCTGGAAGGGGTGCTTGCCGTGAAGGGACACGGCACCCCGGGCCATGCCGGACATTAAGCTGGGGAGCCTTTTCGACGGGATTGGCGTGTTCCCTCTGGCTGCTTCCCGGTGCGGTATCCGTCCGGTCTGGGCCAGCGAGATTGAAAAAGCGCCCATCTCCATAACCAAAAGGCACTTTCCCGACATGGTGCATTTGGGGGATATTACGAAGGTGGACGGCGGGAAAATCCCGCCGGTCCATGTGATAACCTTCGGCTCTCCCTGTCAGAACCTTTCTCTGATCGGCAACCGCTCCGGCCTTGCCGGGGCAAAATCAAGCCTGTTCTATCAGGCGTTTCGTATCATACAGGAAATGAGGGATGCTACTGATAACCTATATCCAGCTATCGCTGTTTGGGAAAACGTCATGGGAGCGTTTTCTACAAATGACCGGATGGACTTTAGAGCCGTCCTATCCGCCTTCTCGGACACCGAAGTTCCAATGCCTCCTTCGGGAAGATGGGGAAACGCCGGAATGGTGCGAGGGGGAACGCCTGATGTGTGCTGGCGGCTCATGGACGCCCAGTATTGGGCAGGCTCCCGAAGGCTGGCACGAAGGCAGCGGATTTTCGTCGTGGCGGATTTTGGAGGCAGACGTGCCGCAGACATACTATTTAAGCCCCGTCCAATGCTCCCACTTCCTCCGCCTTGCGGAGAGGGCGGGCGGGCCGCCGCCGAAGGAGATCGAACAGCTTCTTTTGAAACAGGGTGGCAGATACCAGTCATCCACCCCTTTCAGTGCTTCCGTATGCGGGGAGCGGCAAAAAGGCAGGAAGAAACGGCCTTCCGAAACAGCTTCGGATTACCAACTGACCCTTTTCCCACTCTTTTAGCCAGTGATGTAACGCCCTTTGCCTTCTGGTATGAGGGCGACCCGGAGGGTGGCTGTATCCGTTTTCTGACGGAAACAGAAAGCGAACGGCTGATGGGGCTGCCGGAGGGCTGGACAAAGTACGGGGCGGACGGCGTGGAGATCCGGCCTCTGCAACGCTACAAGGCGCTGGGAAATGCGATTGCCCTCCCTTGCGCCGATTACATTATGGCCGGTATTTATGAGGTGCTGGCTGACCGGGCCGGAAAGGAGGAATAAGCCCATGTTTGAAGCCTATATAACCAATACAGCCCTGTACCCCTTAATGGGGATCGAGGTAGGGACAACGGTACATTTCCCCATGACGACACAGGAGTTACAGGCCGCCCTTGCCAAAATCGGGATAGACGGGAAACGGTACAGCGAAGTGTTCTTTACCAGCTTTGACAGTGATGTGCTGGGGCTCTACGATCATCTCTACGAATGTGAGAACATCGACGAGCTGAACGAGCTGGGCCACGCCCTGCTGGAAGTACGGGATAAGGGCGGACTGGAAACCTTTGAAGCCGCTCTTGTCTTAGGAAACCACACAAGGAGCGTGAAGGATTTGATAAACCTGACGCAGAACCTTGACCTTTACCGCTTTTACCCGGATATTTCCGATGATGAAGGGCTGGGCCATCTTTACGCCGACGAGCTGGGGACCATCGACATACCGGAGCACATTCAGAACTACTTCGATTATGAAGCATACGGGCGGGATGTGCGTATCAACGAGGGCGGCGTATTCGCTCCCGGTGGGTATGTGTCGGCAGTCCCGGAGGGCTTCAAGGAGTATTACCACGGGCCGCAGGACATTCCGCCGGAACACCGGATATTTGCCTATCCTGAAAAGGCCGAGCCTGTCCACTCCATTCTCGCTGCACTCAAACGGTTTCAAGAAGCCCCGCCCGCTCCGAAAAAGGACAAGGCGGGGCCTTCCCATGAAGAACGGTAAGACTTCGGGCCAGCATGGCCCGAAGCATGAAGGAGGTGCATACCATCAACTATTACCCTATCAATGAAGGAGCCGCCCGCCGGGCAAAGGAAATGAACAGCTTTTCCGACTACAAGGAAGGGAGCGCAACGGCGGAATACCGGGCAATGGTGGACAAGGCCGCCGCCATAGCGGAACAGCAGAAATCCCGGGTGGACCCCATGTACCATGAGAAGATCGACCATCTGTTAGACACCTACGCCCGCAAGCTGGCCGAAAACATGAACCAGGGCTTTGCCATTGACGCAAGGGTTCCCTCTGTGATGATCGCCGGACCGGCCAATTTCCCGGTGGGAAAGAAGGAAAAACAGAACCGGGCCCGGGACAGCAACATGGAGGAATGGCGGTATATTCAAGGGCTGCTGGATAAGATACGCAGTACCGGCATGGGCGGGATCAGCGCCGATGACCCGGCAGCGATTGAAAAGCTCCAGAAGAAGCTGGACGGGCTGGAACGCTCCCAGCTCATTATGAAGGAGGTCAACGCCTATTACCGCAAGCATGGCAAGCTGGATGGCTGTGCGCTGCTGTCGCCGGACCAGATCGAAAAGCTGAAAGCAAGCATGGCGGCAAACTGGCGGAGCGACCCGAGGCCCTTTGAAAGCTACCAGCTTACCAACAACAATGCGGAGATCCGCCGGGTAAAGACGCGTATCGAACAGCTCTCCAAACAGGCGCAGCGGGAGTTTTCCGGCTGGGAGTTCGACGGGGGCCGTGTGGAGATGAACCGGGAGGACAACCGCTTGCAGGTATTCTTTGATGGAAAGCCTGACGCGGACACCCGGGCCGAGTTGAAAAGCAGCGGTTTCCGCTGGGCTCCCAGTGTAGGCGCATGGCAGAGGCAGCTCACGGACAACGCCATCCGGGCGGCTGACCGTCTGGAATGTATCAAGCCGCTGTCCGGCGAAAAGCCCTCCCAGCTTCAAAAGAAGCCCTCTATCTTGCAGACCATGCGGGAACAGGGCGAAAAAATCCAGACGGAGCCGGAAAAGAAAGCTCCGTCCGGCAGAGATGCCGAGCGGTAAGCCTCGGGCCACATTGGCCCGAGGTTTTCTGTTCCCCGAGATTGTACGGGGGCCTCCCGGATAGCGGGAACCCCGACGGAAAGGAGGTTTTATGCAGGAAGAAGTAAACCAAAAAACGGTTGCCCTTTCGATCAGGACAACGAAGCTCACGGGAAAAGTGCTGGCTGCCGCTCTTGGGAAGGTAGCGCGGGCGCTGCAAAAGCACCACCGGAAGGCGCTGACCCCGCAGGGACGCCAGAGTGTAAAAAAGCTGATGAACCACTATGGCGGCAAAAGCGCCATGCCCTATGTGGGAGCCCCAAAGGATTTTGACCGGATCGCAAAGGAGTTCCATGTGGACTACGCTTTCCATAAAGTGAGCCCCGGTCATTACCTGCTGTTTTTCAAAGCCAATCAGGCGGACGCTATCACGGCGGCCTTCCAGAAGTACAGCGCAAAGGTGCTGAACAAAGAGCAGGACAAGGCTTCCATCCTCGGCCAGCTTCGGAAATTCACGGAGCAGATCAGGACGCAGGCAAAGGAAAAGCAGCGGACCAGAGAGGCGGTGAAGGACGGACGTTGAGTGACAAGATTAGAAAATATGTGCTCCCAAACCTGCCGTACCTCTTTGTGTTCTGGTTCTTCTCCAAAATCGGGACGGCCTACCGGATCGCCCCCGGCACAGACTTCGGGACAAAGCTCATGGGGATGCTCGATACCTTCCCCAAAGCCTTTGAAACCTACTGGCCGGGGCTTGGCGGTATTGACCTGCTGGTGGGCCTTGCCGGTGCGGCTGGGGTGTATCTGCTGATACAGTCAAAGATCAGGCAGGCGAAAAAATTCCGGCGGGATGCAGAGTACGGCACCGCCCGCTTTGGAACAAAGGAGGATATAAAGCCGTTTGTAGACCCTAAATTTCAGAACAATGTCATTCTGACCGGGACGGAGTTCCTGACCATGAACACCCGTCCGAAAATACCCGCCAATGCCCGGAACCTAAACGCCTGTGTCATCGGCTCGTCCGGTTCGGGTAAGACAAGGTTCTGGCTGACCCCGCAGCTTCTTCAAGCTCATTCCTCGTATGTGGTGGTAGACCCGAAGGGCGGCACCCTCGATCAGTGCGGGCGGTTCCTGCAACGGGAGAAATACAGGGTGCGGGTGTTCAACAGTATCGACTTTTCAAAATCCATGCACTACAATCCGCTGGCCTATATCAAGACGGAAAGCGATGTTTTGAAATTCGTTACTGCTCTGATCGCCAACACCAAAGGCGACGGCAAGGAGGGCGACGAGTTCTGGACTAAAGCTGAAACCCTCTTGTACTGCGCCCTTGTGGCCTACATCGTCTTTGAGGGGCCGGAGGAAGAACGCAACATGAATACGCTGGTGGAAATGATAAACAGCATGGAAGTCCGGGAGGATGACGAAACCTTCAAAAATGCGGTGGACTATATGTTTGACGGGTTGGAACGTCGCAGCCCCCAGCACTTCGCCGTGAGGCAGTATAAGAAATACAAGCTCGCCAGCGGCAAGACAGCCAAAAGCATCTTGATTTCCTGCGGTGCAAGACTGGCTCCCTTTGATATTCCCCAGCTTCGGGAGATCATATCTTATGACGAACTGGAGCTGGATAAGCTGGGGGATGAAAAATCAGCGCTGTTCTTTCTTATCAGCGACACGGACACCACCTACAACTTTTTGGTTGCCCTCGCTTTTTCGCAGATGTTCAACCTTCTGTGTGAACGGGCTGATAACACCTATGGCGGGCGTCTGCCCTACCATGTGCGGGTGCTATGGGACGAGGCTGCCAACACCGGGCAGGTGCCGGGGCTGGAAAAGATCGTGGCCGTCATTCGTTCCCGGGAGATCAGCCTGACGCTCTTTTATCAGGCTATGAGCCAGTGCAAGGCATTGTACAAAGACCATTCCGAAACCATCATGGGAAACATGGACAGTATCGTGTTCCTCGGAGGCCGGGAGGCTTCCACCCTAAAGGATATTTCGGAAAACTGGCTGGGCAAGGCCACCATCTCTATGCAGACCGAGGGCCGAAGCCGGGGACAGTCTGAAAGTTACAGCCAGAATATGCAGCGGCTTGGCCGGGAACTGATGACCACCAGCGAGATCACCACCATGCCCGGGGATAAATGTATCTTGCAGCTTCGGGGGCTCCCGCCCTTCCTGTCCCCGAAGTATGACTTGAAAAAGCACCCGAATTACAAGTACACAGCCGAATTTGATAAAAAGAAAAACGCCTTCCGCTTGGAAAGCCTGTTCCGCCACCGGCCATTGAGACTAAAGCCGGAGGACGAATACACGGTGTACGAAGTGGACGGCTCCGACACGGACGAAGAAGCTGACCTGTTGAATTTCGATGATCTGGACAGCGACGAGTTTGTGTAACTTCGGGCCATGATGACCCGAAGCGCCGCCGATGTGGGCGGCTTTTTTTGTACCCAAAACCATCAAACAAACAAAATGGAGGAACATATATGGAATTTTTCAATCAGGCAATCGACATTCTCAAAATTCTGGTCATGGCTCTTGGCGCCGGTCTGGCGGTATGGGGCGTTATCAACCTTCTGGAAGGTTACGGGTCGGACAACCCTGCGGCAAAATCACAGGGCATTAAGCAGTTCATGGCTAATTAGTTGGAACAAAAAACGAAAGGAAAAGCACAATCCAGACGGTATCAGCGGCAGGCTACAAGAATAAATTGTGATTTCACAAGATTGGTGCTATAATAAGAGAAAAGTTCCTGCCGGGGCAGCCGCCCCGGTGGTATAGATAGAAAGGCAGGAAAACAATATGCACATCAGCTATAAGCCACTCTGGCACACACTGTTAGAGCGTGATATGAGAAAAGAGGATTTAAGGCTTGCCGCTGGTATGACAACAAATATGATTGCCAACATGAGCAAAGAGGGAAAGCACATCAGCATGGATACATTAGCCCGTATCTGCGAAACGCTGAATTGTGAGATTACCGATGTGATTGAGTTAGTACCAGACGAGCCTGCTTCCACAGGAGGTAAGGAACATGAGCGAATTGAAACCAAGAATAACGGAAAACGGAATTGATTATATCCTTGTCGGAGATTATTACATCCCGGACTTGAAACTGCCGGAGGAACACCGCCCTATCGGAAAGTACGGACGGATGCACCGGGAATATTTAAGGGAAGTCCACCCAGCCAGATTGAATACATTGATACTGACCGGGGAATTGTGGACATATCTTGCAGACCTGAACGAACAGGCACAGGAACGGTTAGACACCATCATGGAGCAGATGAAAACTGCCGAGGGCGTAACCGAGGAATTGAAGCGTACCCACCAAATGGAATGGGTGCAGCGTTGCAATAACATTCATAACCGGGCAGAAGAAATTGTTTTGCATGAGATGATTTATTCATAACGGGAGCAATTAAATCGGAGGTATATAAGATGATTGAAATTGTATTTGGTGAAAGTGCCTGTGGAAGTTTGAAAATTGCCCAAACTTACGGCAAGGGAAAGTATAGAGGAAGTGCTGTTTCAATATTTATGAGGCATGAAGACGGGAGTGTTCCATCTTCAGATGAAATGAAAAAAGCACAGCTTCAAGCACAGGAACAAGAACGCATTGCTTGGGAGAATGCTATTCCATTGGGAGGCAAGAGCTGTGATGTTTATTGTTTTGATATGGCTCTTAGTGTGGGAGATATTTCTGATAATGGAATTGGCGAACAGCGGAAAAATGTTTTCAAGAAAATGCTGTCTGTCTGCTTTGTAGAGGATTTAGATTATCAGGTTGAAGAAAAAATACAGAAAATTAAAACTACATTGACCTCAGTGATTGAACGATATGTAGCTGGGGAAGAAATTCGCATTTGGTATAGCTATAATCCAGATGAGCTTTGTGGTATGTATTGGCTTATGAAACAACTTCAACCCTTAAACTGCCAGACAACAATTTATTTGGTTAAGTTACCTACATGGGAATATGGAAAAGAAAATACTATGACATCCAAAATAGCATGGGGCGAGGTCTCTCCTGGCGAATGGGGAAACTATATAACTCTACAAGAGAAAGCTAATCCTGTATTTCTTTCAGCTTGTGCTATGAAATGGAATCAACTTCAAAATGAAAATGCACCTTTGCGTGCAATGTTAAATGGTAAATTGCAAAGCGTTTCAGAAGATATATATGATAGTTTCATTCTTCGTGAAATTGCGGAACAGCCAGAGCAATTCAAAATGGCTATTGTCATAGGTAATGTTTTAGGAAAATATCAACTTGGAATTAGTGATGTATGGATTTCCAATCGCATTGATAAAATGCTTGAAGATGGTGTGTTGGAAATTATACAGGACGCACCAAAGGGAGAAACAAATTATCGCCGAATATTAAGAAAACGAATGAAGTAATAACCACAGCACAAACCGCTGCTACATGGAATCCAACAAACCATGCAACAGCGGTTTTCCTTTACCGTTTTTTCCTCTGGTTGATAGGCGTTCCCGTTTTCTTTGATTTTTGGAGAATCCGAATAAGCCAGCGAAATTCTTCATCTGACAGATTTTTATAGTTGATACCGAGCTGCTTGCAGTAAAGCACTGCCAGTTTTTCCAAACGGCTGCCCTTGAAATTTTCGACCGCTTCCAGATTTTCTTTCAGTTCATTGGCAACAGTGGTCTGGGGCGCACTCTCACTATCCTTTTTATGGGTTTCCCGAATATCCCGGATAATCAGGTTTAGGTCATCCAGAACCATGTGGCTGAAATATTCATCATCACTGATATGGGCGGCTTGCAGCACTTTCAAATGTGGGTCATCTTCGCCAGGGCGATACCGTTCTATGATTTCATGTCGGACAGTATCGACAAGGGTGTTGAGGTTTTGAATCTGCATGGTGGCAATCCCATCCACATAAATCTCAATGTCCGCAAGAAACTTGATAAAGTCCTTATGGGTGGCAAGTTCGCAGAGCAGACGGTTGTTGATCCGACCGCTTTTCAGAAGTGCAACCATTTCATCGTTCAAATGCAGCTCCGTCAGTGGCGTGTTGATCTGCTCCCTGTTCTCTGTCCGGCACAGCAGATAATCGACGGAAACCCCATAGAAGTCTGCCAGCGTGATAAGGTTGCCATGATTGATTTCCTTAAAATCTTCTTTTTCATAACTGCCAAGGGCTGATTTAGAAATACCCGTTAGTTTTGATAGTTCTTCCAGATTTAAGCCTTTGTCCTTGCGGAGTTCCCAAAGGCGTTCCTGTATGCTTGTTGCTCCTTTCATGGGCACACGCTCCTTTCCAACGGTTTCATTGCTGCCGCTTATCTGGATTATATCACACTTTCCGTAATCGTGGAAATTTCTGATTTTTACCCTTAATTCCTACTTTGTGGACATACGGCACAGGGCACAAAAATGTTCTATGATACAGGTAGTTCATCGATGGATTATTCCAATCGAATGACCAGCCTGTGTGGGATATGCTTCCCCGGCGATGTAGCGCCATGAATTTTGGCAGGGATATGGAGGAACCCTGACCAAAACGAGCGTACCAAAGGGAGCGATACGCCGCTGTGAGATTCAGGGGAGGAACGACACCGGGGAGAACTGGCGAACTGACACCGAAATGATACCGAAACACAACAATCTGATAGGGGGACAGTCTACCCTATCGCTGATACTTCGGGAGATTTTAAGCGGCTCTATGGCTGTAATTTTACCGAAAATCGCCCCGAAACCATACACTAAAACGGGAGGAAGCGCAATATGCCGAGAATGAGCAAAAAGAGGAAGTATGAGCTTTCCTTTTACCTCAATGACCGGGGGCGTGTCACTTACAACGAATTATGCCGGAAATGCCAGCATGGGTGCAAGCAGAGCTTCCGGGCGGTTGTGATTGACTGCCCCTGTTATTTATCCAAACGAGCAAAGAAAAAGGAGGAACACACAGAATGAATTTTGAATTTATGACGATAGACACACCATTGCCGCCCTGTATGCCTTTTCCCAGAGCGTTGACAGGATTTCCAGTCAGCAGCACCGCAAAGGTCATGTACTGCCGGATGCTGGACGCTATGCTCTCCAATGGGCAGGAGGACGAGAACGGAATCCTGTTTGTCTGCTTCCCTGTCACAGCCATTGCCGCAGTCCTGTCCCGCAGCTCTATGACGGTCAAGCGTTCTCTGAATGAACTGGAAACCGCCGGACTTATCATGCGGGTGCGTCAGGGCGTTGGAGAACCAAACAGGATTTATGTGCTGATACCGGGAAAGGAGGACGCTGCCCTTGCCTGATACCTCAAAGCTGGAAAAACTCAATCGGGAGTTGGAGAAAAGCGAAAAGAAACTGCGGAAAGCCATCAATGATGAAAAGGCATTGCAGCACCAGTTAAAGCAGCTTACCCAAAAGGAACGGACGCACCGGCTCTGTACTCGTGGCGGTATGCTGGAAAGTTTTCTGCAAGAGCCGGAACGCCTGACAGATGATGATGTCATGGTGTTGTTGAAACTCATTTTTCACAGACAGGACACGCAGGAACTATTGAAAAAACTGCTGGAACGGAAGAAGCCAGAAACCCCTTAGTTTACTAAGGGCGCAATTATACACCACCCAGAGGTTGGTGCATTGCGTTCTCCGAAGGCTCCTCGCCGGAGGGCTGTGATTTTCCGCAGTCATGGTCTGCTCCAAATCAAACAGGGGACGCTACGCTTCCCCTGCGCTGGCTGCCGCCAGCTACCCTTTTGTGGACTTGCCATCTGGGGACACCTTGCGCTGCAAGCTGTTCCCAGCCGACAAGTTTTACAAAATCTCTCTATACTTTGACGGTCGGGTAAAGTATAATGAAGTTAACAGCAAAGCGGAAGTTGATTGTGAGAAATTTTATATTGCGAGGAGGAAATAACAGTGCTTACATTACAGGAACTCCTTAACGGAGTGAAATGTTTAGATGAAAATACACTGGCTGAATTGTCGGATAAATTATGGGAATTGGGGACATTAGATGATATAAAAGAAAAAGTGACCCCTGAACTTTTTACCTTGCATATTTGTATGAATATGGTGGGGAATTGGCAATGTGATGGTTGGTGGTATATTATTTGTGAACAGGTAAAATTAGTTCCGTTTATCCCAGAAGCATTAAATGCTTTAGGATTATTCACCCTGAAAACAGCATTTGAAAAGGTTATATCCTGTTTTCCCCAAGATACAATTTTTACTGATGATAATAACTATATTGACACCGTTAATTTTCTGCAAAATAACAGGTTTAAGGTATCAAATAAAAAATTAAATTCAATCTCTCTCGAAAAAAGAAAAGAAATGGTAAAAAAGACTCGTCATTGTATTGAAGAATTAGAACAGTTAACAGAGCCTTTATGGGGATATGCCAGTGAAAATAATGGGTGGAAAATTGTGCTTGACTACATTTCCGCTCATAAATAATATAAATTAACCAGTTCCAGTTTGCCACCCACACATCGGGTCAACTTGTCCTGAACTTTTACAACTTAATACCCGCCGCCCACACAGCGGCACACCAAGCAGGAAATCTGAAAAAGGTATCCTGCTTTTTTTCTGCCCAAAATGAGGTGGTAAAACGCCACCCCATCCACCAATCACAGAAAGGAGGAACACGAAATGCCCTGTCCACACAACGAAATCACGATTGTTCAGCGCAGCCAACAGCAGTCTGCGATTGCCGCCGCTGCTTACCAAAGCGGCGAAAAGCTGTTCTGTGAATACGACCAGCAAGTGAAGCACTACCCGGAAAAGCGTGGTATCGTCCACAATGAAATCCTGCTCCCGGCAAATGCCCCACAGAAATATGCAGACCGCAATACCCTATGGAACGCCGCCGAAGCGGTGGAGAAACAATGGAACTCCCAGCTTGCAAGGCGGTGGGTGCTTACCATCCCCAGAGAGATACCGCCTGACCAGTACGCTGTCCTTGTCCGGGAGTTCTGCCAGCAGCAGTTTGTTTCCAAAGGCATGATTGCTGATTTTGCAATCCATGACCCCCATCCGCCGGGACACAATCCCCACGCCCATGTCCTGCTCACTATGAGGGCAATGGACGAACATGGGAAATGGCTTCCCAAGAGCCGCAAGGTTTATGACCTTGACGAGAATGGGGAACGGATCAAACTTCCGTCCGGCAGATGGAAAAGCCACAAGGAGGATACGGTTGACTGGAACGACCAGAAGTATTGTGAAATCTGGCGGCATGAATGGGAGGTCATCCAGAACCGCTATCTGGAAGCCAATGACCGCCCGGAGCGTGTGGACTTGCGTTCCTATGCCAGACAGGGGCTTGATATAGTCCCTACTGTCCATGAGGGAGCTGCTGTCCGGCAGATGGAAAAGCGAGGTATCCAGACGAATATCGGAAACCTGAACCGGGAAATCAGAGCCGCCAACAGCCTGATGAAGTCCATCCGGCAGCTCATCCACAACCTCAAGGGCTGGATTGCCGAGCTGGGCGAAAAACGGAAAGAGCTGCTTGCACAAAAAGCGGCGGAGGAAGCAACGCTTCTCCCCAACCTGCTGATGAAATATATGGAGATACGAAAGGAAGAACGAAAAAGCTGGACGAGGGCTGGACAGAACCGGGGGACTTCACAGGACTTAAAGGCAGTCAGCGAAGCCCTGTCCTATCTCCGGCAAAAGGGGCTTTCCACTGTGGAGGACTTAGAAGCGTTTCTGGAATCTTCCGGGAAATCAGCCGCCGATTACCGCAATCAGATGAAGCCAAAGGAAGCCCGAAGCAAAGTGATTGACAGGCTTCTTGCCAGCCGGACAGACTGCAAGGAATGTAAGCCTGTCTATGAGAAGTACCAGAAGATATTTTTCAAGAAAACAAAGGAGAAATTCAAACAGGAACACCCGGAGGTTGCCCGGTATGCGAAAGCCGCCGCCTACCTTGCCAAGCACCCGGACGATAAGGACAGCACCCAAAAGGAACTGCAAGAGGAGCAGGAAACGCTTCTGGAAGAAATTGCAGCCCTGAAAATACCGTTGACCGAGGTACAGGAGGATTTGAAGAAGCTGCGGGACATCCGCTACTGGGTACGGAAAGCCACCCCCGGCACAGAAGAAAGCAAAGAGCCGCCCAAGAAGCAGCCCCTCAAAGAAGTCTTGCAGGATAAGGCGGACGAGAAAAAAGCACAAAGAACTGTCCCGGCACAGACGAAACACAAACAACAGGATATGGAACTTTAACAGGCACTTGCCATTTTCAGATTGAGAATGATAAGTGCCTTTTCTTTTTTACAAGGAGGAATTGATTTGAATGTATTTGAAGCTGTGAAGCAGTCCGTTACGACAAGACAGGCTGCGGAGCATTACGGAATCCGGGTAAACAGAAACGGGATGGCTTGCTGCCCGTTCCACAACGATAAGACCCCCAGCATGAAGCTGGACAAGCGTTTCCACTGCTTCGGATGTGGTGCAGATGGGGATGTGATTGATTTTGTAGCTGCCCTGTACGGGCTGGGGAAAAAGGAAGCCGCCGCACAGTTGGCGAGTGACTTCGGGCTTGCCTATGAGGACTGGAAGCCACCGGGCAGGGCAAGGAAGCCCAAGCCCCGGCAGAAATCCCCGGAAGAACAGTTCCGGGAAGCAAAGGCACATTGCTTCCGTGTCCTTGCCGATTATCTACACCTCTTACGGGTATGGAAAACCGACTATGCCCCGCACTCCCCGGAGGAAGCGTTTCATCCCCGGTTCGTGGAAGCCTTGCAGAAGCAAGCCCATGTGGAATATCTGCTGGATGTGCTGCTGTTCGGGGAGACAGAGGAAAAAGCGGTTTTGATTATGGACTACGGAAAGGATGTGATACAGCTTGAACAGCGAATGGCAGAGCTTGCAGCCGCAGACGCAGCAAGAACTAAAAAACACCATGAACGCCATGCAGCCGCCCCAGAGCGTTGAGGAAGTAAAGGCAACTCTGGAAACCACCGAGAAAGGCGGCGTCCGCCAGAGCATACGGAACTGCCTGACCGTATTCCAGCGTGACCCTGTGCTTGCCGGGGCAATCGCCTACAACATCCTGACCGACCGCAAGGACATCATAAAGCCCATCGGTTTTCACAGAGAAAGCACAGCCCTGACCGATACGGACATGAAGTATCTGCTTCTCTATCTGGAGGAAACCTACGGGCTTACCAGTGAGAAAAAGATTGAAACCGCCATCGGGATTGTGGCGAATGAGAATAAGTACCACCCCATCCGGGATTTTCTGAACAGCCTTGCATGGGACGGGACTGAGCGCATCCGCTTCTGTCTGCGGCACTTTCTGGGAGCTGATGTGGACGATTACACCTATGAAGCCTTGAAGCTGTTCATGCTGGGGGCGATTACAAGGGCATTTAAGCCCGGAAGCAAGTTTGAAATCATGCTGTGTCTGGTAGGCGGTCAGGGGGCTGGCAAATCCACCTTCTTCCGGCTGCTGGCAGTCCGGGACGAGTGGTTTTCCGATGATTTGCGGAAGCTGGACGATGATAACGTGTACCGCAAGCTGCAAGGTCACTGGATAATTGAAATGTCGGAAATGATGGCAACCGCCAATGCCAAGAGCATTGAGGAAATCAAGTCCTTTCTAAGCCGCCAGAAAGAGGTTTACAAAATTCCCTATGAAACTCACCCGGCAGACCGCCCCCGTCAATGCGTGTTCGGCGGCACTTCCAACGCCCTTGACTTTCTCCCCCTTGACCGTTCCGGCAACCGCCGATTTATCCCGGTCATGGTGTACCCGGAGCAAGCCGAGGTTCACATTTTGGAGGACGAAGCCGCTTCCAGAGCCTATATCAGCCAGATGTGGGCGGAAGCAATGGAGATTTACCGAAGCGGCATGTTCAAGCTGTCATTCAGCCCAGCCATGCAGCGGTATCTCAAAGAACACCAGCGGGATTTTATGCCGGAGGACACCAAAGCCGGGATGATACAGGCTTACCTTGATAAGTACACCGGGGAAACGGTCTGCTCCAAGCAGCTCTACAAGGAAGCCTTAAACCACACCTTTGATGAGCCGAAGCAATGGGAAATCCGGGAAATCAACGAGATAATGAACCAGTGCATTACCGGGTGGAACTACTTTTCCAATCCGAGGATGTTTGCGGAATACGGCAGACAAAAGGGCTGGGAGCGTGAAATCCCGGCAACGGACACCGACAACCCGCCCGAAAAATCTATGGACGGTTTTGTGGAGGTCACAGAGCAGATGGAGCTTCCATTCTGAAAATGACAGCCCGTTGCCGACTTCGTTGCTATCCCGTTGCCGAGCCGGTTGCCGGGGAAAATCCCTTATTTCCGGGCTTTTTCCCTCTCTGACAACCAAAACAACAGAAAAATAAAAGAAAAGTATAAATAGTAATCAACGCCAGATTGAGATTGTTTGCAAGGTCTTTTGAAGCCCGTTGCCGGACTTCGTTGCCGACCGTTCTCTGTCTGGCTATTTTCATGTATGGAGGATAACTGCCTATGGCGAAAAATAAGACCAAGATTGAAGTGACAACCGTATTTGACGGGGAACTGGACGCCACCGATGTGTTCGTCAGCCTGATTTCCCAGAAATACGGCAAAACAAATACAAAAGAATATCTTGCTAAAAAGAAAGATTTGAAGTATAATGAAGATGAGGTTCAACAGAGCCAGATACCGTCTGGATTGTGTGGGTAAATGGCTATGATGAACGAAATGGAATACAGAACAATCGGTTCAGCACTTGCCGGGGGCTATCGTGCGGCGGTCTATTGCAGGCTGTCAAAGGACGATGACCTGCAAGGCGAAAGTGCCAGTATCGCAAACCAGCGTGATATGCTGGAAAAATACTGCGAAAAGCAGGGATGGGAGGTTGTGGCAGTCTATCAGGACGATGGCTTCACAGGTCTTAATATGGAGCGTCCTGATTTACAGAGAATGTTGAGAGCCATTGAGCGCAGGCAAATCAACCTTGTCATCACGAAAGACCTCAGCCGACTGGGGCGTAACTATCTGCAAACCGGGCATTTGATTGAGGACTTTTTCCCAAGAAACGGTGTCCGCTATATTGCCATGAATGACGGTATCGACACCCTGCGGGATAACAACGACATCGCCCCGTTCAAGAATATCCTGAATGAGATGTACAGCAAGGATATTTCCAAGAAAGTCCATTCCTCTTATCTTCTGAAAGCGCAGAAAGGACAGTTTACCGGGTGTCTTGCCCCGTTTGGGTATCGGAAAGACCCGGAGGACAAAAACCATCTGCTCATTGACGAGGAAACCGCCCCGATTGTGCGGCTGATTTTCGGATATGCCCTGAACGGTCATGGTCCGAACTATATCCGCAGACGGCTGGAGGAAGAAAAAATCCCCTGCCCCACATGGTGGAACCGGGAACGGGGGCTTCGCAACACCCGAACCAAATGGGAAAAGAAAGACCCGGAAAACGGGCGGTATATGTGGGACTTCTCCGTTATCAAAGACCTTTTGATGAATCCCGTCTACACCGGTGCGATTGCTTCCCAGAAAAAAGACTACCGTTTCAAAATCGGCACAATTGGGGAAAAGAAGCCGGAGGACTGGATTGTGGTGGAGGGACAGCATGAACCGCTGATTGACCGCATGAGCTTTGACATTGTGCAGAACAAGCTGAAATCCCGCCAGCGTCCGGGGCAGACCGATGAAATCAGCCTGTTTGCCGGATTGTTAAAATGCGGCGAGTGTGGGAAGTCGCTGACGGTACGCTACACAAACGCAAAACATCCCCAGCGGATTTATTCCTGCAAGACCTACAACGCCTTTGGAAAGAACCACTGCACCCAGCACCGGATTGACTATGACACCCTTTACAGCCATGTGCTGCGGAAAATCCGGGAATGTGCCAGAGCTGCCCTGATGGACGGGGAAGCGGTTGCCGACCGCCTGACCAATACCTGTGAAGCAGAGCAGCGGGAACAGCGGGAAGCAATGGAACGCTCCCTTACAAGGGACGAGGAACGGATTGAGGTTCTGGACAAAATGGTCATGCGGCTTTATGAGGATATGATTGCAGGGCGTATCAGTGAGCAGAATTTCAACACCATGCTGGAAAAGACACAGACCGAGCAGACGGAGCTTAAAGCAAAAGTGTCCGAGGGCAGAAAGCGGCTGTCTGATGAAGTCCAGCTTGCCAATGACGCAAAACAATGGGTGGAAGCCATTCAGGAATATGCCAACATCACAGAGCTGGACGCAGCCACCCTTAACCGCTTAATCAAAGAAATCGTCGTGCATGAACGCATTGACGAAGATAAAACAAGACACATTTCTATCGAAATTCATTTTAATCTCAAACCCATCCCGGAGGTGGAACAGGTCACTGCCTGACCTGTCCCGCCGGGACGGTTCTCTTAAAAACACCATATAGATTTTTTGTACGCCGCCGCCCGCCATCGAGCAGAGTTTTACACCTAATTGGGGATAAAACAGCTCATGGCAGGCGGCGGTGTCGTTCTGATCGGCCTTCAGCTTATCCCTCTGCTGTCCGGCCTGTTCAGCTAAGTGTCACCCGTTGTCCCTTTTTCCAGAAAAGGAGCTGATGTATGGACTTTATCATCGACGCAATCGTTGAATGGCTGAAAGGTCTGCTCGTCGATGGTATCATGGGAAATCTGGACGGCCTTTTCGATAACGTCAATCAGAGCGTTGGCGAGATCGCCACACAGGTAGGCACGACCCCGGCGGACTGGAACGCCGGGGTCTTTTCCATGATACGACAGATCTCCGAAACTGCCATTCTGCCAATCGCCGGGGTCATCCTCACTTTTGTTATGACCTATGAACTGATACAGATGCTCATAGAACGCAACAACCTCCATGAAGTTGACACATGGATGTTTTTTAAGTGGGTGTTCAAAACCTTTGTGGCTGTGATGATCCTGACGAATACCTTCAATATCGTGCTGGCGGTCTTTGATGTGAGCCAGCATGTGATACAGCAGTCAGCGGGCATTATCCAGAACGGGACAGAGATCACGCCGGATGTGCTGGACAGTCTGCGGACAGAGCTTGAAGCGATGGAGTTAGGCCCTCTGTTCGGACTCTGGCTACAATCCTTCCTGATCCAACTTACCATGATTGCCTTAAACATCGTGATCTTCGTCATCGTATATGGCCGTATGATTGAAATTTATTTACTCACAAGTTTAGCGCCTATCCCGTTTGCCACAGTCCCCAACAGGGAAGCCGGACACATGGGGCAGAACTATTTCCGCTCCCTCTTTGCTGTGGGCTTTCAAGGCCTATTGATCTTAGTCTGTGTCGCCATCTATGCGGTGCTGATCCAGAGTATCGCCACCGACGGCGACCCCATCGGGGCGATCTGGGGCTGCGTGGGATATACGGTGCTGCTGTGTTTTACCTTATTCAAAACAGGCAGTCTTGCAAAATCCATCTTCGGCTGCCATTAAGAGACTTCGGGCCATGCTGACCCGAAGCGGAAAGGAGGCGGTATGCCTCGGCGTTACAAACAGGGTGCGGACGGACAGCCGCACCCGGCTTTCTATGGAAAGCTCCCCGAAGAATTTTCTAAAGCAGACACCATGCGCTTTATGGTGGAAACCGATCTGAAACTGTCCGGGTGCGTATCGGCGGACACGCTGGCGGCACTCCGGGCGGAAGGCTATGACTACAAGGACGGGAACCTTGTTCCCGCCGGAAAGGAGAAAACCATGCAGGAAAAGGTTGCAAACACCACCCCGGCCGCACCGTTGAAGCTGGATGTAAGCGTGCGGGTCATCGAACCTGTGAAAAATCTGATGGGCTTTGCCAGCGTGAAATTCAATGACTGCTTTGTGGTGGAAAATCTGAAAATCGTACAGGGCAGCAAGGGCCTCTTTCTTGGGATGCCCAGCCAGCCGGACGGCAAAGGCGGCTATCGGGATATGGCCTACCCTGTCACAAAGGAGTTCCGGGAACAGCTCAATACTGCTGTTCTGCAAGCCTATGAGGCAAAGCTGGAACAGATGGCGGAGCGCGGCTCTGTGGGGCGTGCGTCCATCAGCGACCAGCTCAAAGCCGGAAAAGCGGCTGCCGAACAGGCAAAGGCAGAACGGCCTCCGAAGGAAAAGCCCAGCCGCAGCGCAGAGCGTTGACCTCGGGCCATGCTGGCCCGAAGCAGAAAGGAGGCGGAAACCATGCCACGCAAACGGACGGGCTATGACGCAGCCTGCTATTACGACGGAAAACTGCTGGGCCGCTGTACCAAAGCGGACAGCGATGCCTATACCCTGTTGATGAACGCCTGCGGCGGGGACGCCGCCCGTGTCCTGCGGGAATACGCCTACTTTTCCCCGGAGCTGAAGGCCATCTTGGAAAAGGCGGCTCTCATGCAGGCGGACCGGAACCGGACGGGCGGAATGTTCCATGCGCCGAAAAGCTCCCCGTGGGGCGAGGTGCAGAGCTGTGAAGTTCTCTGTCCGGGGGTGTTTCTGGTATCTACCGCCAGCCACGGCGGAACGATGGTGGCAAACGAGGTAGCCGCCGTTCTCTCCCCAGCGGCCAAAAAATGCGGCTTCAAGGACAAGGGCTATATCTGCTATGAGGAGGACGCACAGGAAAGCGTAGTGCTCCGGGAGCTGCTGGACAAAAAGCTGTGGAAAATCCCTGACCGCATTAAGGACAAAGGACAGTTTGAAGAAAAACTCAATCAGTCCATCCGGCAGTATCACCCCGAATACTGGCGGGCAAGGCAGAGCGGACGAGAGGCCGCCGAAGCTGCCCGCAGCACAGCCCCGGCCAAAGAGGCCGCAAGATAACCTCGGGCCATGCTGGCCCGAAGCAATAAAGGAGGTGTACCAAAATGGCCTATGTGCCAGTACCAAAAGACCTTTCCAAAATCAAGACAAAGCTGGCCTTCAACCTAACGAAGCGCCAGCTTGTTTGTTTTTCCAGCGCGGCGGCGGTGGGCCTCCCGGCTTACCTGTTTTCCCGTGGCAGTATCGGGAACAGTGCCGCCATGTTCCTGATGATCGGCCTCATGCTCCCGTTCTTCTTTCTGGCTATGTATGAGCGGGACGGCCTGCCGCTGGAAAAAGTGCTGAAAAACATCATCCGCACCCGGTTCCTCTATCCCCGGGTGCGGCCTTACAAAACCGAAAACTTCTATGCGCTGCTTAGCGCAAGAAAGGAGGCGCAGCCGATTGCGAAACAGCAGAAGGGCCGGAAAGCCCGCAGGCAGAAAGCCTGAAAAGCAGGGCCTTACCGGCCTGTTCACGAAAGGAAAGAACATTCCCACCACCGCCCAGCAGACCCTCCCTTACCGGGAAATGTACCGGGACGGAGTGTGCCGGGTAGCGGACCGCTATTACACCAAAACCATTGAATACGAGGACATCAACTACCAGCTCGCACAGTCCGAAGATCAGGCGGCCATCTTTGACGGGTGGAGCGCCTGCCTTAACTACTTTGACAGCAGCCTTCCGTTCCAGCTTTCCTTCCTCAACCACCGGAGCCGCCCGGGCAGCCGGTACAGCGTGAACATCCCCATGCAGGACGATGATTACAACAGCGTCCGGTGTGAGTATGTGGAAATGCTGGAAAACCAGATCGCCAAAAGCAACAACGGCATTGTCCGCACAAAGCTCCTGACCTTCGGCGTGAACGTGGACGACCTTCCCACCGCCAGGGCAAGGCTGGAACGTGTAGAGGCGGACATTTGCGGGAACTTCAAAAAGCTGGGCGTCAAGTGCCGCTCCCTTTCGGGGCTGGAACGGCTGGAGCTTCTTCACGGGCAGCTCCACCCCGGCAGCGGCTCCCCCTTCCGGTTTTCATGGGATATGATCCCCAAAACCGGGCTTTCCACCAAAGACTTTATCGCCCCGGACAGCTTCGACTTCCGTTTCAGCCGTCTGTTCCGGGTGGGGACGACTTGGGGCGCCGCCTCCTACTTGCAGATTTTGGCCTCGGAGCTCTCGGACAAGCTGCTGGCGGAGCTTTTGGAAATGGATGCGGAAATGACCATCACTCTCCATATCCAAACCGTCGATCAGGCCGCCGCCGTAAAATCCATCAAGGCCAAAGTCTCCGACATTGACAAGATGAAGGTGGAGGAACAAAAGAAGGCAGCCCGGTCAGGGTACGACATGGACATACTTCCGCCCGACCTCGTAACATACAGCAACGACGCAAAGACCCTTCTGGAAGATTTACAGAGCCGGAATGAAAGAATGTTCCTGCTGACCTTCCTTGTGGTAAACATGGCCCCGACCCGCCGGGAGCTGGACAATGACCTGTTCACGGTGTCCGGTATCGTCCAGAAATACAACTGCACCTTGAAGCGGCTGGACTTCCAGCAGGAGGATGGTTTTCTTTCCAGCCTTCCGCTGGGCCATAACGGCATTGAGATCAAGCGCGGCATGACGACAAGCTCCACGGCCATTTTCGTTCCCTTTATGACGCAGGAGCTCCGCATGGATGGCGAAGCCGTCTATTACGGGCTCAACGCACTTTCCCATAACGTCATCATGGCAAACCGGAAGAAGCTCAAAAATCCCAACGGCCTGTTCCTCGGCGTGCCGGGCTCCGGCAAATCCTTTGCCGCAAAGCGGGAGCTTGTGAACGTGTTCCTTGCCACCCGTGACCGGATCATTGTGGTTGATCCGATGGGCGAATATTCGCCCCTTATCAAGCGGCTGGGCGGACAGGTCATCGAGATCGCCCCGGACAGCCCCCACCACATCAACCCGATGGACATTGATTTGAGCTTCGACGAGGAAAACCCGATGGCGCTGAAAGCCGACTTTATTCTGTCGCTGATGGAGCTGATCGTTGGCGGCAAGGACGGCTTGCAGCCGGTGGAGCGTACCGTCATTGACCGCTGTGTACGCCAGATGTACCGGGAACACTTGCAGGACCCGGAAACAAGCAAAATGCCGACCCTCCAAACCCTGTATGACCTGCTCTGTTCCCAGCCGGAGGGCGAGGCGGTACGGCTGGCAACTGCCCTTGAAATTTATGTGTCGGGTTCTCTTAACGTGTTCAACCATGAAACCAATGTGGACTTGAACCGCCGTTTGGTATGCCTTGACTTAAAAAAGCTGGGGGCCGGGCTTCGGACGATTGCCATGCTCATTATGCAGGACTTGGTAAACTCGCAGGTGTCCATGAATTTCCTGCGTGGTATCGCTACATGGTGCTACTTCGACGAGTTCCATGTGCTGCTCCGTGACCGTCTGACGGCAAGCTATTGTGTGGCGATCTGGAAAATGCTGCGAAAAAAAGGGTGCGTTCCGAGTGCTTTAACGCAGAACGTAAAGGATTTTCTGGCAAGCCCAGAGATTGAGAACATCTTTGAAAACTCGGACTTCCTTGTGCTGCTCTCGCAGGCACAGGGGGACCGGCAGATTTTAGCTAAACAGCTTGGGATCAGCCCCCACCAGCTTTCCTATGTGACCCATACCAATTCCGGCGAAGGGTTGCTGTTCTTCGGGAATACCACCATCCCGTTTGTTGACCGCTTCCCGCAGAATACCGAGCTGTACGCCATTATGACCACCCGCCCGGAGGACAAAAAACAGGAAATGAACCGGGCATAACACACTTCGGGCCATGTTGGCCCGAGGTTTGGAAAGGAGGGATACGTCATCGGAAAGAAACCGGACAAACGGAATTTTCAGAGGCCGGGGCCGACGGAGGATACCGGGGGCAATCGCCCCGGACCGGCTGAACGGGAAGGACCTTCCCACGCACCATCCCGGCGTCTGCGGTTTGAGGACGAGGATACCGGACAGGACAGCCCTTCGGGCCATGATGGTCTGAAGTCCAAAAGCGGTAAGTTTCAAGAGGACAGCCGGAAAAGCCGTCCCTCTGACCGCATGAGGCAGGAGGATGAAGCGGACGGGCCGCAGGATACCGGCAAGGCACAGGAGCCGGAGGGCTCCGCCGAGAAGGTCGGGAGCAAAAAGGGCAAGTACCAGAAAGCACAGGCAAAAGCGGAACACACCGGGGAAAAGCTGGGAAAGGCCCGGGAGAAACTGGACAAGACCGAGGCAAAACGGGCAGCGAAGAAGCCGCCGGGGCTTGCAAAAAAGGCAGTCCGGGGAGCCCGTACAGAAGCGTGGTTCTATGTCCACAACAAGATACACGAGGTTGAGCATGAAAATGTGGGTGTGGAAGGAGCCCATAAATCCGAGCTGGCCGCAGAGGCCGGAGCCCGGAAACTGACCCGCTATGCCAAACGCCGCTGGCGGGAACACCCAGCCCGGAAGGTGGCAAAGTGGGAACGGAAGGACATAAAAGCCCGGGCCAATGTGGATTTTCAGAAGATGGCCTCCGAGCACCCGGAACTTGCCAGCAATCCGCTTTCCCGTGTGCAGCAGAAATGGAAACTGAAACGCCGGTATTCCAAAGAGGCAAAAGCGGCTGCAAAACAGGGCGCAAAGGCCGCAAAGAAAACCGCTGCCGCTTCGGGAACTGCGACCCGGCGGGCGGCGCAGTTTGTGACCCGTCATCCCGTGGCGGTGCTGGTCCTGCTCCTGCTGTTGCTGCTCTGTTTTCTTGTGTCGGCGGTAAGTTCCATTTTCCCCACGCTTGGCAGCGGCCTTGCCAATGCGTTATCCGGCACCTCCTACGCCTCGGAGGATACGGACCTGCTGGGGGTGGACGAGGACTATACAGCGTTGGAAAACGAGCTGGCGCAGACGGTGGCGAACATTGAAAGCACCCATCCCGGCTATGACGAGTACCGCTATTCCGTGGACGAGATCGGCCATAACCCCTATGAGCTGGCATCCTATTTCTCTGCAAAGTACCATGTCTATTTCCGGGAACAGGTGCAGGACGAACTGCGGGAGATTTTCGAGGCACAGTATGAGCTGACCTTGACGGAGGAAGTCGAGATACGCTACCGCACCGAAACCAGCACCGACCCGGAGACCGGGGAAACCACCACCGAGGAAGTCCCCTATGAGTATTACATTCTCAATGTGACCCTCACAAACAAGACGCTGCCTGCCGTGATCCTGCCGAGGCTTAACGAACAGCAGCGGGAAATCTACACCGTTATGCAGCAGCTCAAAGGCAACAAACCCTATCTGTGGGAAGGGATTTACAACGGCGGCGAAGATACCGGCCCCAGCTATGAGATACCCGGCGAGGCGCTGGATGACCCGGCTTTTGCGGCGCTCATGGAAGAAGCCACAAAGTACATCGGCTGGCCCTATGTGTGGGGCGGCTCCAGCCCGTCCACCTCCTTTGACTGTTCGGGCTTTGTCTGCTGGGTGTACACGGCCAGCGGCGTCCACAACCTGCCCCGTACCACGGCGCAGGGCATTTATAACCAGTGCGCTATCATTTCCCCCTCCGAGGCAAAGCCCGGCGACATTATCTTTTTCACGGGAACCTATGACAGCCCCGGCCCTGTGTCCCATGTGGGGATTTATGTGGGCGACGGGATGATGCTCCATTGTGGTTCGCCCATCCAATACGCAAACATCAATTCAAGCTACTGGCAGACACATTTCTATGCCTTCGGGCGTTTGTGAGCCAGAGGAAAGGAGTCCTTGCATGAACAAGATCGACAAGCTCGATAAGGAACTGGAAAAAGCCCGGGAGAAGGCTGCCGAGTGGCAGGCCAAAATCCGGGAGCTGGAAAAGCAGAAACAGGAGGAAGAAAACAGCCAGATCGTGCAGGCGGTGCGCTCCCTTAAACTGACGCCCGCCCAGCTGATGGCATTTCTGAATGACCCCAAAAACAGCCTTACCGCTTCGGGCCATACTGACCCGAAGCCGGAGGCACCCGAAAAGGAGGACACAGCCCATGAAGAAAACTAAATACCGCAGGCTGGCGGCGATGGCTGCCAGCCTTTTGTGTTGCCTGATCTTTACGGTCCCGGCCTACGCCCAGAGCAGCGAGCCACAGCCGGAGACAGCTCCCGCCCCGGCGGAAACCGAAGCGGAGCCGGAAACACAGAACCCCTTTACCCCGGACGGGACGGGAACCGTGGTGGACAACGCCACCGACGAGGACGGTAAAGAGTTTTACACCATTACCACAGCAGACGAGAGCGTGTTTTATCTGGTGATCGACAAACAGAAAACCAGCGAGAACGTCTATTTCCTCAATACCGTTACCACAGACGACCTTCTGCCTCTTGCCGAACAGGGTAAGGAACCGCCCAAAGAAGTGACCCCGGAGCCAGAGCCAAAGCCCACCGAACCGGTGGAGGAAGTACCGGAATCCGAGCCGGAGAAAAAGGACAGCCCCCTTCTCTCTCTGCTCCTGATCGGTGCGGTGGTGCTGGCCGGCGGTGGGATTGGTTACTATTTCAAGATTTACAAGCCGAAGCATGAAGCCCCGGATTTGGAAGATGATTACTGCGAATATGAGGACGGGGAGCTGGAGGAGATCTCAGAGGAACCCGATGACGAAGATACCCCGCCATGGGAGGAAGATACGGAGGAATGAGAATGAATTTTACAAGCAGCCCTTTTGAACGAATGATGAAGGAAGTACCGCACCCCGGCTGGAACAATGACGACCCTTGTAAGGGATGCCGTTATTACAAGGAGTGCAAAGGAAAGAAAAAACAGTGCCGGAAGAAGTTCCGGGCGCTGATCGTGGAGCCCCGCCCTTCGGGCCATCGTGGCCCGAAGTCTTAAATGGACGCCCGGGAGCTGACCCGTGACGAGAAGAAGAAAATCCGCACTCTGGTCACGGGGATGTGCGCCAACTATGACCGGGAAAGCGGCCTGTGCCTTCCTCTTGACTGTGCCTGCTATATGCTGCACAAGTGCTGGACAGGGGCGTACTGCCGTTACTTCCGTGAGGCTGTCCTGCCCCTTAACCCAGAGCTTCAAGCGGCGCTGACAACGGAAGGCATCTCCCCGGAGCTGCGGGCCTGTGCGGTCTGCGGAAAGGCATTTTTGCCCGAGGGGCGTCAAGCCTACTGCTCCGACGCCTGCAAGGCCGAAGGGAACCGACGGAAAAGCCGGGAACGCATGAGGAAAATGCGGGAGAAAAGGCCGGGCGGCTGTTACGATTTGCCGCCTCCAAAGGCTTGACATTCCGGGCTTTTTTGAGGGTGTTTCCGGGGTGGGAATATCTTATTACATTCCTCCCCGGTCTGCCCTCTTATTTCGTAACATCCAGCACTTCGGGTCATGTTGGCCCGAGGCACAGAAAGGAGGAATCTCTTGGAGACAGTACAAGGATATGTGATTTTGAAAGCTGCCACCTTTGAAACCGGACACGGCTTTGCGCTGGGGCATAATCCGGGAGCGCCGAGCCCCTTTGTGACCTGGCAGTTTACCGAGGGGGAAAACGGCCATCGGGATTACTACTGGGGCCGCTATGGAACCAGTCAGGCGTGGGCGCAGAGGGACTTTGACCGCCGGGTGGACGACTATCAGCAGTTTTACCATGCGGCGGTCAAGCATACCGAGCTGGGACCGGAGGGCGTTTACCGCTATTATTCCACCCAGCGGCCCGTGGACATAGGAACTTACCCGAAGCCGCCGGATAACCAGCCTCTTTCCATCGTCAACTACGATGATGACAGGCGGCGTCCTGTGGCAGACGGCAGGCTGATGGCATGGGGCGAACTGACCTACGCAAAGCCGCTGACCGAAAAGCAGATGGAGGATTATGAGCTGAAACCAGCACCGGGCAATCCTGACCGGGTGCGCCCATCCATTACTGCCCGGCTCAAAGATGAAACCAGAGGGCAGGAACCCCCGAAGGAACCCGGCCAGAAGCGAAACCATAAAAACCATGAGGAACGATAAAGGAGGATCGCCATGCACGAAAAAGACAACTATCTGAAAACCGCCGAGCTCTCCACAGAGCAGAACTGCAACATGATCGACGGCGTACCCAACAACACGCCCATCCCGCCCACGCCCCCGGAGTTGGACGCAAAACCGCTGGATAAGGTAAAGGAGCCCAAAGAACGCCGGAAAGGCCGGGAGCTGGAACGCTGATGGAGAACCGCAAGCGGAATGTCCATCTGCACGTCATGGTAACACCGGACGAGCTGGCGGCCATCCATGAGCGGATGGCCGAGGCGGGCATTTCCAACGCCGGGGCTTATGTACGGAAAATGGCTCTGAACGGGTATATCCTGCACATCGACCTTACGCCCGTAAAAGAGCTGATCTCTCTGCAACGGCGCTGTTCCAACAATCTCAATCAGGTCGCCGTACACGCACACACCTATGGCGTGTACCCGGAGGAAATCGACGGATTGAAGCGGGACTATGAAAAGCTGTGGGGCGAGGTGTCAAAGGTGTTGCGGGAGCTCTCCGAGCTGGTGGCAAAGTAAGACGAGGGCGGCAGGCTTCCGTTACGGGGCTTGCCGCCCTGCTCTTTTTTTACCACTTCGGGCCAGTATGAGCCGAAGGTTTGGGACAGGATTTACTAATCTTTCGCAACATTTATGTCCCCGGGCAGGCATGATAAAATAGAGGTAGGAAGGATAGATAAAGGAGGTTTTGAAGATGAAGATACTGCTGAAAATATTGGTTGCTCCCTTTGCTTTAGCGTTGTGCCTTCTGGCGGCTCTGCTGGTGTTCCTGTTTGATATTTGTGCCGTCCTGCTGACGATTGCCTCTGTGATCCTGACGGTGCTGGGTGTCGCTCTCTTTTTCACGCCGACGCCCATAGGCGGGATTGTATTTCTGTTTCTTGCCTTCCTTCTTTCGCCGTATGGACTGCAAGCGGCGGCGGGCTCCCTTCTTTGGGCGCTGGACGGAGGCAAATCCGCTCTGTACCGGTTTCTGGCAAGTTAAGCAGCCTCGGGCCATACTGGCCCGAAGTCGGGGCGGTCTGAATGGGCCGCCCCTTTCTCATGGAAAGGAGGAATGATTTTTGGCTACCACAACTTTGTTACAGCGCCATGCGGGCGAAGGCGAAACGATTGCTGAGGCTATCCGGGATTGTCTGGACTATGGCAAGGACCCGGAGAAAACAGAAAGCGGAAAGTATATCTCCGCTTATGAATGTGATCCGGCCACCGTGGCGGACGAGTTCCTTTTGGCAAAGGCCAGCTATGCCGCTATGACGGGCCGGGAACAGAAGAAAGAAAATAATGTGCTGTGCTATCAGATACGACAATCCTTCTATCCGGGCGAGATCACCCCGAAGGAGGCGAACCGTATCGGCTATGAGCTGGCTATGCGCTGGACAAAGGGGCGGCACGCTTTTATCGTTACCACGCACACCGATAAGCAGCACATCCATTGTCACATTTATTACAACTCCACCACCCTTGACTGCGCCCGGAAATTCCGAAACTTTTGGGGCTCCAGCTTCGCCCTTCGGCGGCTCTCTGACAGGCTGTGCCTTGAAAACGGGCTGTCCATTGTAGAGAACCCGAAGCCCCGGAGCAAGGGCAAGTATCGGAACTATGGAGAGTGGCAGAAAGACCGGAAAGGGCCGCTTTCCTATCAGGACAGGCTGCGCCTTGCCATTGATACTGCGTTGGCGGAACGCCCCGCTGATCTGGACGAATTTCTCAATTTGATGAAGCGGGCCGGGTATGAGGTCAAGACGGTTCGGGGCGGCGGTATCAGCTTCCGGCTGACCGGGCAGGGACAGGAACGCTTCACCCGTCTGCGTGCCTCCACGCTGGGGGACGGCTACGACTTGCAAGATGTTCTGTCCGCCATTGAGGGCAAAGAAAAACGCCCCGGGCGCTCGGAGCGGAAAATCAGTCTGGCGGTGGATATTCAAGCAAAGCTGGCTGCCGGTAAGGGGCCGGGATATGAACGCTGGGCGAAGGTATTTAACATTAAGCAGATGGCCGCCGCTCTTGCCTATATACAGGACAATAACCTGACCGATTATGAGCAGTTGGCACAGAAAGCCACCGAGGCGGCAGACCGTTTCCATGTTATTTCCGAACAGGTCAAGCAGACGGAGCAGGCCATGAAAACCAATGCCGGGCTAAAGGCCGCAACGGTTCAGTATGCCAAAACCCGCCCAGTCTTTGAGCAGTATAAGGCGACGAAGTACAGCCGGAAATTCCTTGCGGAGCATGAGGCCGCCCTTGAACTGTACCGGGCTGCACAAGCGGAAATGCGCTCTCTGCTGGGCGGGGCGAAGCTCCCTAAAATGGATGTGCTGAAGGAGGAAGGCCGCAAGCTCACAGCAAAGAAAAAACAGCTCTATGGAGAATACCAGAAGGCACGACGGGATATGCAGGAGATCGTCACGATCAAGGCGAACATTGACACTCTGATGGGCTACACCGAGCCGGGAAGAAAGCAGGAAAAGGAGCGTTAAGGTTATGAAAATAAGGAGCAAAGCGACGCTGACACTTCGGGCCATGTTGGCCCGAAGATACGGGTTTGGGGCGAGCCCCAACAAGCCGCCTTTGTGCCACTTGTGGCCACAGAGGCATTGCTTGCCACTTAGCGGCACCCCCGAAAATGGCGCAAAAAAACAGAGGCCCTTATTCTGGAACCTCCGTTTCTCTGGCTTTCTTAATGCCCTCGGCTGTGGCTTCTATTACAACAAGCTCTTTTTCATTCATAGAATTTAGGAGCACATCAATGTGCTTTCTGCAAGAGCTTGACCTTGCCCCTCCGTCCGCATGAATAAACTGGTCAACTGAAACGTCAAACATGGTAATGAGTTTAACAAAAAGGTCGAAACTGGGATACTGACCTTTGTTCTCAATATTCATAATGGTACGGGAGTCACGGTCTACTAATTCCGCAACATAGGCTTGTGTCCATCCCTTTTCTTCTCTGGCTCGTTTGAGAGCCGCCCCGAGGCCGTGAAAGTCAAACCTTCTTTCTTCTTGGTTCATTCTCATATCACCCTATATCATTGTACATTTCGGGTCTGGTTATGAGAATGTAATGAGATTTTACACAAAGTAGTATTTCATTTCATCAATATGCAGCCTCCAACTTGTACTGTTCGAGATAAAGAACTATAATGTACTCTGTGGAGGTGCGAAATGGACTATATGACATTGAAAGAGGCCGCCGAGAAGTGGGGCGTGACACCTCGTAGGGTAAATTATTATTGTGCTGGTGGGCGTATCCCCGGCGCTGTGAAAATGGCCGGTGTTTGGCTGCTCCCTAAAACTGCGGAGAAGCCGATTGATGGTCGAACAAAACAAGGAAAGGTAAAAAAGTATGAGTAATATATTACTTCTTGAAGATGATCTAAGCCTGATTAACGGGCTTTCTTTTGCTTTCAAAAAGCAGGGATTTGAATTAAATATCGCCAGAACGCTCAAAGAAGCGGAGGAATTGTGGACAGACGGAAAATATGATTTGTTGGTGTTGGACGTATCTCTGCCAGATGGGTCTGGCTTTGAATTTTGCAAAAGAGTTCGACTTACATCAAAGGTGCCAATTATTTTTCTGACGGCTTCGGATGAGGAAACAAGTATTATTATGGGGCTGGATATTGGAGGTGATGACTATATCACAAAACCGTTCAAACTGGGGGTTCTCGTTTCAAGGATTAACGCCTTACTTCGACGTGCAAATTCTTTTCAAACAGCAGACACAGAATTGCAGTCGAATGGCATCAAAGTTCTTTTGCTGCAAGGACAGGTTTTCAAAAATGGGGAGCTGTTGGATTTGACTGCCGCGGAATACAAGCTACTGTGCTTGTTTATGAGAAACCCAAGCATGGTGCTGACAAAGGGACAAATTTTAGATAAGCTATGGGATTGCGACGGGAATTATATCGACAGTAGTACCCTTACGGTCTATATGCGTCGGCTTCGTATGAAGATCGAGGATAATCCAAGTGAACCACAAATGCTCCTGACTGTTCGAGGTATGGGATATAAATGGAATATTATCGGGTGAGGTACAGAATGAAGATACTGGCAAATAAAGAAATCAAAAATCTATTTCTTTCGCTTTCACTGGTTTTTGGGGTTACATTTCTCTTAGCCGAGGTTTTTCTATGGCTGTCATATCGACGGCTTTCTCTGTTATTGCTAATCCTTTTTCTATTGGCTGGCGGTGCTGTATGGGCAGTCTGCTTTGTATATTTTAATCGGCAAAATCAGATCATGGAGCAGGCGATATTACAAATCAATGCGTATCTTGATGGTGATCGCAATGCCCGTATTGAATGTGACAATGAGGGCGAATTGTACCGACTGCTTCATTCCATCAATTCTTTAGCGGCAGTGTTAAATGCCCATGCAGATAACGAGTTACGAGAGAAAGAGTTTTTGAAAAATACAATCTCCGACATTTCACACCAACTGAAAACACCGCTGGCAGCACTCAATATTTATAACGGACTCCTTCAAGACGAGGATATAGAAGTGTCCTCCGTGAAAGAATTTGCGGGTTTGTCTGAGCAGGAACTTGACCGTATCGAAACACTGGTGCAAAGTCTGCTCAAGATTACAAGATTGGATGCCGGAGCCATTGTCTTGGAAAAGAACGCAGAAAATGTTGCAGATATGATGCGGGATATTGAACTGCATTTTGCATATAGAGCCAGACAGGAAAAGAAAGAAATCATTCTGTCTGGCTCGGATCATCTTTCTCTTTTTTGTGATCGTGATTGGTTGAATGAGGCAATCGACAATATTGTGAAAAATGCGTTTGACCATACAGAAAGTGGTGCAACAATTCGTGTTGCGTGGAACGAGTTGCCGTCTGGTGTCCAAATTGTGATAACGGATAATGGATGCGGCATCCACCCAGAGGATATACATCACATCTTCAAGCGGTTTTATCGCAGTCGTTTTTCTAAGGACAAGCAAGGGATTGGACTGGGATTACCTTTGGCAAAGGCAATCGTTGAAGCACATAACGGCACCATTGAGGTTGACAGCGAATTAGGTATCGGGACAACTTTCACAATGAATTTTCTGATTCCTACAAAATTGTAGGCTGGCTGTAGGCTTACAGTAAGATTCAGGTGCTATTCTCTCACACATAGGCAGGACAAACAAAGACAGCCTGCCTATATCGCAAAATCATTCAGAAAGAGGTGTTTACACTATGAACTTATTAGAAGTCAAAAATATCAGTAAGACCTATGGCAACGGAGAAACCGCTGTCAAGGCATTAAAGGATGTCAGCTTTTCTGTTCCAAAGGGCGAGTATGTGGCAATCGTCGGGGAATCCGGTTCTGGTAAAAGTACACTGCTGAATATGATCGGTGCTTTGGACACGCCAACATCTGGCAAGGTTCTGATTGACGGCAAGGACATTTTTGCCATGAACGATCGAAAGCTGACCGTTTTCCGCCGGAGGAATATCGGCTTTATCTTTCAGGCGTTTAACCTTATCCCGGAGTTGACGGTGGAACAAAATATTATTTTTCCGCTGTTGTTGGATTATCAAAAGCCGGATAAGAGATATTTGGAGGAACTGCTGACGGTTTTGAATTTGAAAGATCGTCGTAATCATTTACCCAGTCAGCTTTCCGGCGGTCAACAGCAGAGAGTGGCGATTGGCCGCGCATTGATTACCCGTCCTTCTCTGATTCTGGCAGACGAGCCAACAGGAAATTTGGACTCACAAAACAGCAGTGAGGTCATAGCATTGCTCAAAGAAACATCGAAAAAATACGAGCAGACCATCATTATGATTACCCATAACCGCAGTATTGCGCAAACGGCAGACCGGGTATTACAGGTATCGGATGGTACTTTGACTGATTTTGGGAGGTGCCGTGAATGAAAAGCTATCTTAGTCTTATTCCCATCTCCGCTAAAGTTCATCGCCGACAAAATCGTATGACGCTGCTTTGCATTGTATTTGCTGTGTTTATGGTAACAGCAGTATTCAGTATGGCAGAAATGGGTTTTCGGATGGAACAGGCCCGATTGGTTGGTAAGCATGGAAGTTTCTCTATTGGAGACTTGCTCGGCAGTTCCATGGGGCAAACCCTTCTTTCTGTTGCGGTTGTTCTGTTCCTGCTGATTTTGATTGCAGGCGTTTTGATGATTTCCAGCAGTATGAACAGTAGCGTTGCCCAGAGAACCAAATTTTTTGGAATGATGCGTTGCATTGGTATGAGTAAGCAGCAGATTATTCGGTTTGTTCGTCTGGAGGCATTGAACTGGTGCAAAACGGCTGTACCCATCGGTCTTATTTTAGGGGTTGTTACAACATGGGGGCTGTGTGCGGTACTGCGCTTTGTAGTCAGAGAAGAATTTTCTGATATTCCCCTCTTTGGTATCAGTATTTTTGGCATTGCCTGCGGTATCTTTGTTGGACTGATTACTGTACTGATCGCCGCAAATGCTCCGGCGAAACATGCCGCGAAGGTATCTCCTATCACAGCGGTGTCTGGAAATGCAGACCACGGAAAAACAATGCGTCATTCCCAGTATACAGGATTCGGAAAGATTGAAGCCCTTCTCGGTATCGGCCATGCGGTCTCCGGGAAGAAAAATTTATTCCTGATGACAGGTTCTTTTGCACTTAGCATCATCCTGTTTTTGAGCTTTTCTATTATGGTCGATTTTGTGGATTACCTGATTCCTCAGTCGGCTGCCACATCAGATATAGATATTGCAAGTGCTGACGGTAATACGATTCCTTGGGAACTGCTTACAACCATCCGCGAAATGGATGGAGTGAAGGAAGTTTACGGGCGTCGTAGTGTATTTGATGTTTCTGCCAAACTAAACGACGACACCAACTTTTCTGGCACAGTCGATTTGATTTCTTATGACGATTTTGATTTACAATGTCTGAAAAAAGACAGTGCTTTGAAAAGGGGGAGTGATCTGTCCAAAGTTTTTAGGGACAGCAATTTTGTTTTGGCAACATCCGATCAGGACAGCACATGGAAAATCGGTGACACTGTTCAGATTGGGGATGAAACCCTTACCATAGCCGGACTGTTAAAAAACGACCCATTTAGTGAGAATGGATTGACAAATGGAAAGCTCACATTGATTACCTCTGATGAAACATTTGTCCGTTTGACAGGAGAGGAAGGTTATTCTCTTGTGCTGATACAAACAACGGGAGATGTTACGGACGAAAATGTTCAGGCAATCCAGAATTCCGTAGATCAAACATATAGCTTTCAAGATAAACGCGACGAGCGCACTACGGGAACTTATATGGCTTTTGTTTTCTGTGTTTATGCGTTTTTGGCAATTATTGCACTGGTAACGGTAATGAACATTGTCAATAGCATTTCCATGAGTGTGTCTGCCAGAATGAAGCAATATGGAGCTATGCGGGCAGTAGGAATGGATGAACGGCAAATGACGAAAATGATTGCCTGTGAAGCATTCACCTATGCTGTTTTGGGGTGCGTTGTTGGTTGTGCTATTGGCTTGCCGCTTAGCAAATCGCTGTATGATTTCCTTATTGCAGGGCATTTTCCATCTGCTGTGTGGCAGTTCCCAATTATCTCTTTGGGCGTTATTCTTCTGTTTGTCTCGATTGCGGCAATCGCAGCTGTATATGCTCCGGCAAAACGAATTCGCAATATGTCGATTACTGCAACCATCAATGAATTATAGTTTCATATGTTAATCTGCCGGACGACGGCAAAAGAAAAAAAGCCGTCGTACAGCAGACACATTTTCACGCGCCTATGAAGCGGCGGCTTTGATTTTCAGAGCCGCCGTTTCTTTTCGTCTACCTTAAAATAACGACGACCTAACACCGTGTAAATCCACGGCGGCATATAAGGAGGATTGCCGCCGTGTCTATTTTTGCCTCTTTTCATAGTACCCATGACCTACATCAATTAAAAAAAGCATAGCGCCCCCTCCGGGACAGTCTGGTTATGAATGTGAAATCAGACAGTACATAAATGAATATGTAACTTCATGCGTTCGTGTGGCTTCATGCCGCCCGGGCGCTTTTGTGTTCTTATGGGGCTGCTTCGGGTCATGTTGGCCCGAAGTCATTCCCCGGTGCCGCTCCCCGCCGCCTTCGTTTCGGTCACTCGTCAACCAACAACCGAAACGGAGGTCAATATGGCTATTATCAATTTGCGGGACTATTACCCATTCTATACATCAGATTGCTTCATGGAAGTATCGGAAGAAGTTGCAGAAATGTTCAAAGAGTTTGATCGTAAAGAGGCTGCCTACCGGCTGCGTACATACCGCCACAAAGCCTACTATTCCCTTGATCGGGATGACGGGCTGGAGCATGAAGCTGTCTTTGTTGCCTTATCTCCCCATGAACTGTATGAGCGGAAAGTGACCATGCAGGAGCTTCACGCAGCGATTTCCAGTTTGCCGGACAAACAGGCAAAACGGATTTATGCTCATTTCATTCTCGGCATGACCAAACAGGACATTGCCCGGGCAGAGGGCGTCCATGAAAAAGTGGTTCGTGTCGCAATCGAGCGAGGTCTGCGGCGCTTAGAAAAAATTTTGAAAAATTCTTTGTAAGGCGTACCGATTTAGGCCGGAAAATGAAATGGCTTATGAGAGGCAAAACACTTCGGGTCACAATGGCCCGAGGTTCAGACAAGCCTCATGCAGATTGAAAATCGAATAAAAAGACACCCGGATACGAAGGGGAACGCGCTGTGTGACAGACCCGCCATGACCTCGGATTTCAGAGAATACAGTCTTTGTAAAACTGAGCGAGCGAACAGGTCCATGCCATAGGTGGGGCAAGGCTGGCTCCACCGGAACAGGCGCAGAACCCGGATACTTGCGTTTAGTCACAGTCCGAGCGTTGAAGCGGTCTTGCAAGCCGTGAGCCGTCGCAGGCAATGAGAACGCCTTGCCATCAGAATGGGGAGAGTTGAAATACTATGGGGCATGAAGCCTATGCCCGTCCGGTGTGTCTGAAATGAAGTGAAAACCTATGGGGAGCCCCCGGCAATGCTGTCTGATGATAGGCCAACCGATCCGGTGTGGCTCCCCATCTTTTCAAAAAAGGAGCATTTTATGGGAAATGCGTTTGGAATGATCCCCGGCTTGGAACCGGACGAATGGAGCAATGACGCCTGCCGTGGTTATGTCATTATGGCAATGGAGAACTGCGGATTTTCAAAGAAGGATATACGGCGTGTTGTGGGGCAGCTTTATGAAGTATTCGACCTCAACAGCGTGGAGGATGCCAAAGAAAAGTACCTTTCCAGTCCTTACTGACCTCGGACCACATTGACCCGAAGTGGAGAAAGCTCAAAGGGCGGCACCTGCTGGGTGCCGTCTTTTGACATTTCCCCACGGGACAAGTGGGAAAGGCTGGCATATACACGCACTTTCGCAAAGGAGGTTTTCAATGACGCAAGCTGTCACTTATGAACGAGAAACAAAGTCTGTCGCATTTCAAGGGAAGATCATTGTGCTGGAAAGCCTCACGCCGGTACTTCCCCCGAAGGAGAAAGCACAGCGCAAAAAAGAAATTGAGCGTTGTCTTTATGAGGTGTTCCGCAAATATGGAGACAGATTTCCCTAATCATTCGCAACATTGTTGTCCGGGGCTGCTGATGGTATAATATAGTTGTAAGGTTGGTAGCTCCATTCCAACAAGGAAAGGAGCCCAATATGGAATTTATCAGAGAAGATTGTATTTACGCAAGACAGTCAGTAGACCGCAAGGACAGTATCAGCATTGAAAGTCAGATCGACTTTTGCAAGTATGAATTGAAAGGTGGGAGCTGCCGGGTATTCAAGGACAAAGGCTATTCCGGTAAAAATACGGACAGGCCGGAGTTTCAAAAGCTGCTGGGCGAGATCCGCAAGGGAAAGGTCAGGCGGGTCATCGTGTATAAACTGGACCGTATAAGCCGCTCTATTCTGGACTTTGCAACGATGATGGAGCTGTTTCAAGAGTATGATGTGGAGTTTGTATCATCCACAGAAAAGTTTGATACTTCGACCCCGATGGGCCGGGCCATGCTGAATATCTGCATTGTATTCGCCCAGCTTGAACGTGAGACAATTCAGAAGCGTGTCACAGACGCCTACTATTCACGGTGCCTGAAAGGCTTTCACATGAGCGGACAGGCACCATACGGTTATCAGTTAGAGCCTACTGTGGTAGAGGGTATCCGCACAAAGAAAATGGTTGCCGACCCCGTAGCCGCCGACCATGTTCGGCTGATGTTTGAAATGTACGCTGAACCGGAAACCTCCTTCGGAGATATTACCCGATACTTCGAGGAACATGACATAAAAATTTATGGCAAATCCATGTTCCGTACATTTCTTTCCCAGCTTTTAAGAAACCCCGTTTACGCACAGGCCGATTTGGAGCTGTACGAATTTTTCAAGAGCCAGGGCGCAGCGATTGTCAATGACGCTTCCGACTTTGCCGGAACAAACGGCTGCTATCTCTATCAGGGGCGGGATGTGAAGGAGGACAAGGACAGGTGCTTAAAAGACCAGATACTTGTTATCGCTCCCCACGAAGCACTCATTTCCTCTGACACATGGCTTAAATGCCGGAAAAAACTTATGGCAAATACCACCTTCCAGCAGGGACGGAAACCGAAGAACACTTGGCTGGCCGGAAAAATCAAATGCGGGCATTGTGGGTATGCTCTGAAAGCCACCCATGTACCAAACAGCACTGGATATTTCCGCTGTACCAAACGGACGGAAAACAAAGGCTGTCCGGGCTGCGGGAAAATCCGCAAAGAAGAATTTGAGCAATTCATTTTCTCGGCCATGCAGGAGAAATTCAAAGACTTTCAGATACTCCACGGCAGAGAGGAAAAAGTCAATCCGAAACTGACCGCCTATCAAGTGGAGCTGGCACAGGTGGAGTCAGAAATTGAAAAGCTGCTGGATACGCTGACCGGAGCCAATGCGACCTTGCTTGCCTACGCTAACAAAAAAATTGAAGAACTGGACAACCGACGCCAGACCATTTCAAAGGCAATCGCTGAATTGAGCGTTGAAACCATATCTCCCCAGCAGATAAAGAAGTTATCCTATTATCTCGACAACTGGGACAGCATAGATTTTGACGACAAAAGAAAAGCCGCCGATGGTTTGATCTCTACGATCAAGGCCACCAGCGACCGTGTTCAGATAGAGTGGAAAATCTGACATTTCCGCTCTATCGCCCCTCATTTCTATTTTATCTTGTTTGTACCCCTTGTACACTGATGTTTGCAAATGTATTTGAAAAAAAAGATGTTTCATATCTAGATTTTACGATGACAGACTTAATAGATACTTGCTTAGAAATTATAACGAAATTGAATAGTAGTATGTCTTCAGTAAAGTTGATTAGAAAAATTGATGATGTGGCATTATATAAGGGTGAAAATTTTCCTTATTTTGTGGATGCGGTTAATATACTAATCAATAACGCATTGGAACATTCAGGTATAGCAGATTTAGCAGAACTAGAATTAACAATTAATATAGAGAAAGAGCAAGATGAAGATGTATTAACGTTGCTTAAAGAAGAATTTGATAAGAAGAAAATTCGAGTAGAAAGTCTTGATTTTTTAAGATTATCAATTTCCAATACTTTGAGTGAAGATATAGATTTACAGGAACTTCAAGGAAAAATTGCAGAAATATTTGACAAAACAAGGGATACTGAGACTGTAAAAAAATATTCGCAAAGTGAGGGAGGGACAGGACTATATAAACTTTATAAAACTTTTCAATACAATATTAATACAGCATATTCTATTTTATATAGCATAGAAAATCAAACATTTACGGTTACTATTTTATTTGGAGTTATGAATATTCTTGCTTGAAGAAAGGAGATATATGAAAATTTTATTTATCGAAGATGAGATTGTGAAACAGAATGATATTTTGAAATATTTGAATGAGGAATTATCACAAAATGAGGTGGAAGTAGCACATTCTTTAATGGGCGGGATGCTTGCACTTGGAAAATGTGAATTTGAAATGGTGCTACTTGATATGAGTTTGCCTTTGTATGACTTAAATGGTGAAGATGAAGGCATAAATGAATTTGAAGCTTTTGGTGGAATTGAGATTTTGGATGAAATAGAGAGGAAAGAATTATCTGTAGAAGTGTTAGTTATTACGGCTTTTGATGTGATTGAAGATGATACAAAGAAAATTCATTTAGCGCAGCTAGATCAACAAATGAAAAAGAATTATTCTAATATTTATTTAGGATGTATTCATTATGACCAATCTTCGCTAGAATGGAAGTCTGAACTAAAGAAATATGTAAAATAAGGAGAAAGAAAATGAAAATTTTATTTGTAGATGATGAGAGTAAAAAACTCAAGCGTTTATATTCTGCAATTAGTCAAATTGAAGGTATTAATCCAGAAGATTTAGAGAATGTGTTGGATCTTAAATCAGCAAAAGAAAAATTAGTAAGTTCTTTTTATGATTTAGTAGTTATGGATTTAAAAATTAGTGAATATATTGCAGAGTATGCCGAAGATGAATCTGAAATTGCGGGCTTAGAATTTATTGATGAAATATTAGGAACTGATGCAATAAGGACACCACAGGAAATAGTAATACTAACGGAACATGATGAACTTCAAAAAAAGTGTACAGAGCTGGGGAAGGATTTAGAGTTTCAGGTATTAAAATATGATGAGCAATCATTGGAATGGGAGAATATTATTAAGAGTAAAGTTAAATATCGCTTAAATTATGAAAATTCAAAGAAACACTTTTCCAATCGTTTATCATGTGATGTTGCTATAGTATGCGCAGTGGATGTAGAGATGAATGCAGTTAAAAAGACATTTAAGGATAAGCGTATAGAAAGAATAAGTTTCGATAATGATGCAAGCGACTATTACTATTTGGAACTTGATGGAAAGAATAGAAAAATAAGAGTGATAATAGCGCAACAAAGAGAAATGGGAATGGCAGCGGCAACCAATTTGACTCAAAGTATTATTTATCATTTTAAACCATTATATATAATCATGGTAGGTATTGCAGCAGGTATTGGCAATGGTAAAAATTTGGGAGATATCATTGCTGCAACGGAGGTATGGAATTATTCGAGTGGTAAGTATATAACCGATGAAAATGGTAAGCTTGCATTTTCACCTGATCCTAAGCATATTATTTTGCATCCTAATATGGAAAGTGTACTAAAAAGAGATTATTCAGAGGAGTTATATAATATAAGAAAGGGGTGGGATGATGATATTCCCACTGACCTAAAATTAGTATTAGGACCATTGGCATGTGGAGCGGCTGTAGTTGGTAATTCAGAGATTGTAGATGATATGATTAAACAACATTCTAGAAAAACCGTAGGATTAGATATGGAATCGTATGGCATGTTTTATGCAACAAATTATGGATTAGATAGTGGTACTATTCCAATTTGTTTAAAATCTATTAGTGATTTTGCTGATGAAAAAAAGGGAGATGGATATCAAAAATATGCGGCATATACAAGCGCAGGATTTGCAAGGTATTTGATAGAGTCTGTTTTACCTTACATAAATGGATAGTAGAAAAATCGCACCTGCTAAACTGCAGGTGCGATACTTTGGTTAATATTACGAGTCCTACGCAGCTCCAGGACGGAACAACATATGACTCTAGTAATATTATACACCATATTTGTATGAAGTCAAACAAAAAATTATTCAGATAAATCATTAGAAAATTCTTCGCTTAAAAGGTTTTCATCATTATCAGAAGTAGTAAATTTCTCGCTTACAGGATAGGAGAAGTTTTTGCCTATTTTCTGAAAGCCATATTCCAGATAATGTGATTTGGGGATGAAGTTATTTTCCGTAAGATTATGTAGTTTGGTGAAAAGCTCTACAAGCCATTCCTGAAATTCTGTTCCTGGTTCTTTTTGGTCAAGCTCATTTTCGTAATAGTGTCTCACAATACCAGCAAATATATCGGCAAACTGTACTGCAGGGGTTACAGCAGAGCTGACGAGACCGTTTCAAGTTTTGTGTAAACGTTAAAAACTGATATAAGATTTGTGAATAGTTACAAATGGGCAGAGCCGATTTTCCGGATTCTGCCCATATCTGCATTATACAGGAGTTTTTAGGCATGTCAATAAAACCTGCCTAAAATTGACTGTTTTACAGGTTCCGTCCTGCCAGACGTTCTTCAAAATAAATTTCAAGCTGGGAATGGATCTGTCCCCAGTCCTGCCTGTGACCGGTCCATTTTTTCGTGATATCCATGGTTGCCAGATACAGCATTTTCAAAAGGCTGTCATCCGACGGAAAAACCGTCTTGCTTTTGGTCACTTTCCGGAGCTGGCGGTTGAATCCTTCAATGGCATTTGTGGTATAAATCAGCCGTCTTACTGCCTCCGGATATTTGAAATAAGTGGACAGGGTTGTCCAGTTATCATTCCAGGATTTATAGATCTTCGGGTACTTGGAATCCCATTTATCTTTGAACAGCTCTAATTCATTTAAGGCTGTTTCTTCCGTGGGAGCCGCATATACAAGCTTCAGATCAGCCATCAGTTTTTTGATGTCTTTGTATGAAACAAACTTTGTTGAATTACGGATCTGATGGATGATACACTGCTGAATCTCTGTTTTTGGATAAACAGCCTCGATTGCCTGTGGAAATCCATTTAAACCATCCACGCATGCAATCAGGATATCCTCAACGCCTCTGTTTTTTCATCCATTCATGATAGAAAGCCAGAACTTTGCACTTTCGTTTTCTCCAACATACATTCCAAGAACATCTTTTTTCCCATTCATATCGATACCAAGGGCAATGTAAACCGCACGTTTTACAATACGTCCTTCACTGCGGACATGGTAGTGGATCGCATCCATAAATACTACCGCATACACTTCCTCCAGAGGACGTTCCTGCCATTCTTTTACAATAGGCAGGATCTTGTCCGTGATCCGGCTGATCGTGCTGTCAGAAATGTCAATATCGTATAATTCACGCATGTGGGATTCAATGTCTCCGGTTGTCATTCCTTTTGCATACATGGAAAGTATTTTTTCTTCCATGTCCTGAGTTACGGTATTCTGATATTTTCTGATCAGCTGCGGCTCATAGTCGCCACTACGGTCCCTTGGGATAGCTACATCCATATCTCCATAACTGGTGTGCATGGTTTTACTGGAATGTCCATTTCTACTATTGTCTGTCTCTTTGTTTCGGTAGTCATACTTGGAATATCCTAATTCCTCATTCAGTTCTTCATCCAAAGCACCTTCCAAAAGAACAGACATCATGTCACGCATGATACTGTTTACATCGGTACCATCTTTGATGCGGATATCATTATTTTTCAGATAGTCACGCATCATTTCTCTCATTGCTGCTTTTTGTGGGCTGTCTTTTCTTCTTGCCATAAAAATAACCTCCAAACTGAGTAATTTTATCTTACATCAGTTTGGAGGTTTACACAAACTTTGGGATACTCCCGCTACCGGAAAATGATAGTACTCTTTACTATTCATAAGCTCTGATTTTTATTCTTCTCCGGTTGTTCCTGTGCCGGATTGGGCTGTGTCCGTCCGAGATACTGATTGAGATTTTCCTGTTTCCGTTTCAGCTCACGCACTTCCTTTTCACAATCCTTATAGGTGGAAGTCAGTTCATTTTTCTGTTTCATTAGTTCCTGATATTCCGCTTTTAGCTTATCAACATTCAATCCTTTTAAGTTTATCCCAGTCTGCTCAAGTACACATCGTGCACCGCCATATAGAATGAGCTGGCTTTCGTATCGGCGGAAATATGCGTCTGGGTTCTTTGACTTTTTATAGGCGATGTGATAGGAGCGGTTGGTTTTGTACTGCTCGGCATATTTGATGATTTCTGCAAGGTCTTTCATGCGGTGTTCCAGTTTCACAACGCTCTGTTTGGCAGATTTTCCCGCTTCGGTTTTCACAGTAATCTGATGCTTCAGATCGGCGAGAGAACCAACTTCATTATAGCTTTGTGCAGCAATCTTCAAATTCTCGATAGTTGCCCATTGCTGAAGTCCGGGACTGCTTTGGAATTTTTCATCCGAGGTGTCAATGAGCCTGCGGGCAGAGTAGTCCCTTTTGGGGATTACTGCCTTTCGCTCCCGTTTCCTTTCGATGCGTTCCTTGATACGTTCTTTTGTGTATTCCTTACCCAAAGACCTTGTACTGCCACGGACAAAACGTTCTTTATCCAGAGGACGGAAAGAGATGTATTTGGCAGCACTTTCTTCAAAAGATTCCCCTTTAATTTCATATCCTTTGGCTCTCATTAAAAGTAAAAAATCTTCGTATGTGGAAGCTGACTTGATGCAAAAATTGATGTCCCTTCTAAGCTGGGTTTTCCAAGTAGAGCCATTCTGATCAGATTGCCATTCTTTGTACTTTTTACCACGTTCACCACCCGGAATGATGATGGAAAGATTATGCGCTTTGCATAGTTCATCACTTAGTTTCCGGATGTGGTAGTACGATTGTTTGCAGTCGTGATATTTGTTATGCTCGATGTTATCAGCAGCACAAAATATGATGTGATTATGAATATGTCCTTTATCAATGTGTGTGGTGAGAACATACGAATATTTCCCTTCTAAAACCTTGTCAGCAAGTTCTTTTCCAATGCGGTGAGCTTCCTCATAACTGACTTCTCCCGGAGCAAAAGCCTGTATCAGATGATAGGCTTTGTTAGGACTGTTCTCCCTGCAATGGTCAAGCGTATATTTAAAGTCAATCGCCGCAGTTTCGGGCGCACACGCATAAGACGAAACATAGATTTGTTCATCGGTTTTGTCCGGGTTACAGATATATTCTATGGCTTTATCAACGGTTGCTTTGATAGCATGGATTTTTGTGTATGCCATACCTCATTCATCAACTCCTTTACTTCGTCTATGTCCTCCTGATAAATGTTTCTGGTGCTGTTTACCCTCTTTGCAATTTGATTTAAACTGGAGCTGATTCGTCCAAGCTCTGTATTATAATTTCGCAGATAACTGTAATCGACATCATACACATATCCATATAAAACCAGCTTGCGTAAGAAAGCTGACATGCTTTTCATGCCGGATGCTTTGAATTTGGTAGTGAGAATGTACTGCTCATCATCACTGAGATAAAATTGCACCGGATTGGTGCGGTTTCGATTTGCCATTTCTGCCACTTCCTTTCTCTCTTTTGGGTACAAAAAAACTGCTGTAAAATGTTCGATTTTTACAACAGTTCGTTTCAGGTTTTATTCAGTTTTGGGCGCAATCACCCACAGCAGATTGTAGCAAAAGCGGCAGGAAAGGTCAAGGTATTCCACAGGAAAACCGAAGAAAAAATAAAAGAGGGTTAGGGACACTTCCCTACGGAAATTCATACGCACAGACGATAGGAAAGTGTGGGGAATTTCGCCTGTGTCATGACACAGGCAGTGCTTGCTAAGGTTGTTTTTGGCACTCCTGGAGGGTGTGCCGGATGTTTTATTAGTTTAGAAAAAGTAAATAAAGACTTGACGTTTAAATCTTACACGCGTAAGATATGAGGTGATATCAATTTCAAATTTTAAAATGGAATGGAGGAAGGCACATGAAAATACAGAGAAAAATATGGAACTATATATTGATACTTGTACTTGGTATGATGGGCATGATTACAATTATCTTCTTTTTAGTTGAGAAATTGCTGCTGGGGGACGGGAGATGTTATATACCGCAGAGAGCAATTATGATTGCTTTGATGTTATGCGTGTTTTGGCAGGTAGCATTGATAACAGTGGCATGTCTGTTAGGAAGGCGGATTAAAAAGATTTTTCATGGTGTAGTCAAAATGATGATGACGATAGTAACCGTTTCCGGTACTCTTTGTCTTGTTTTGTTTCTCGCATGGAATTGGTTGATATATAGTTTTAAGTTTGATGAAAAAGTAGAGCAATATGATGAACATATCGCTTTATATGTGAATAATACATTTGTAAGAACCAGATTTAGATATCCGCATTATATGTATGAAGAAAACTGGTTAATCATGAGAAGGTTAAGTGATGATGAATTGCAGGAGGCAGTTTTGAAATATGGTGATCCAGATGATTATTATAATTAACATAGGAAATTGGATAGAATTTATAGATTCAAATTTTTGAAATACAATGGGAAAAATTTTTGAATTGAAATCTTACAACCGTAAGAAAAGGAGATGCTATGACGAAAAAAAAGAAAAAAAGCAGGATATACATTATATGGATCGTGAATTTATGTTTGATTACAGCTGTGGTTGCCTTTTTTGTATGGTATGAAAGTGTACCTGATGTATCACCGGAGAAGGTTCTTAAAACATATATGGCTCATATTTCAAATCGAGAATATGAACAAATGTATGAAATGATTGATGCAGGAATATCTGGGAATATCAGTCAGGAAGATTTTGTGAAACGTAATTCTGCTATTTATGAGGGAATTGGTGTAGATAATATTAAAATTCATATTACATCTTATGATAAAGAACAAAAAGAGATATGTTATGAAACATCTATGGATACTGTTGCAGGAAATGTAACTTTTGAAAATAATGTATCATTTATACAAGAAAAAGGAACGTACAAATTGGTATGGAGCGATTCTTTAATATTCCCAGAGTTGGATTCTACGGATAAAGTCAAAGTATCTGTAACAAATGCTGAGAGGGGACAGATTTTAGACCGAAATGGACGTGTGCTTGCAGGCAAGGGGGTGGCTTCTTCTGTAGGTGTAGTTCCAGGTAAATTGGAGAATAGAGATGATGCTATTAGTCAGCTTGCAGACTTGTTGGAAATGAAGGTGGAAGATATAGAACGGAAATTATCAGCTAAATGGGTAAAAGAAGATTCATTTGTACCATTAAAAACAATACCAAAGGTTGATGAATTAAAATTACTGTCGCTTGAGCCAGATAAAGAAACACTAGCTGAAAAAGAAAGACATGAAAAATTATTAGAAATTCCGGGTGTGAAAATTTCAGATATCGGTATAAGGGAGTACCCGCTCGGTGAGGCTGCCGCACATTTAGTGGGATATGTTCAAAACGTTACAGCAGAAGATCTAGAAGAACATGACGGGGAAGGATATACATCGAACAGTGTTATTGGAAAAAGTGGAATGGAAGGATTATTTGAAAAAGAATTAAAGGGACAGAATGGGTGTTCTATTACTATTGTTGATTCAAATGGCAATAAGAAAAAAATCATAGTAAGCACGATTGTAGAAAATGGAAAAGATATAAAACTAACGATAGATTCGAATTTGCAAAAAGAATTATATGAACAATTTAAAGATGATAAGAGCTGTTCAGTTGCTATGAATCAGTATACGGGAGAAGTATTGGCTTTAGTCAGTACACCTTCATATGATAACAACGATTTTATTAGGGGCATGTCAAGTGAAAAGTGGAATGCGCTGAATGAAGATGAGAACAAACCTATGTATAATCGTTTTCGACAGGTCTGGTGTCCAGGCTCTACGTTTAAGCCAATCATAGCTGCTATTGGATTAACAACGGGGGCGATTGATCCTAACGAGGATTATGGAAATGAAGGTTTGAGCTGGCAGAAAGATTCATCATGGGGGTCTTATCATGTAACGACGCTTCATGCCTATGAGCCAGTTATTTTAAAAAATGCTTTGATATATTCAGACAATATTTATTTTGCCAAGGCGGCATTAAAAATTGGTGAAAGAGATATGGAAAGTTCATTGACAAAATTGGGATTCAATGAAGAACTTCCGTTTGATATTAAAGTGGCGAAATCGCAGTTTTCTAACACAGATAAAATTGAGAAAGAGATACAGTTGGCTGATAGTGGGTATGGACAAGGTCAGATTCTTGTAAATCCTTTGCATATGGCTTGTATATATTCTGCATTTTGCAATGAAGGAAATATGATAAAACCATATCTTACATATAAGAAAGATGCGATACCGAACGTTTGGATCACAGCGGCATTTACAAAGGATGCAGCACAGATGGTTTTGGAGGATACAAAAGAAGTCATAAACAATCCTCATGGTACTGGCTATGCAGCATGCAGAACGGATATTACATTGGCTGGAAAAACAGGAACTGCAGAAATCAAAGCGTCAAAAGAAGATACAACAGGAACGGAATTGGGATGGTTTTCTGTTTTTACAACGGATGAAAATATGGATCGTCCTATTATGATTATTAGTATGGTAGAAGATGTAAAGGGAAGAGGTGGAAGTGGTTATGTTGTCAAAAAAGATAGTCAGGTTCTTGAAAAGTGGTTGTCTGATAATTAGTATAGGATTTTTGATGGAAATTTCGGGATGTAAAGGGAATACAGAAGAACCAGTAGCTTCTGAATCTGTTGAAATTGTCGATGAGAGAAAAATAGATGACAATTTTATAAACATTCCGATAGATATTTATGTGGAAGCTGCAAAAAACAATGAACTAACGGATATGGAAACCGTATGTAAAGTCATAAAAAGATTCGGGGAATGTGGATATGCAGCGGTTGATTGTGAAAATCGAGTTGATATGACACAAATGCAAAGTGTGATGGATTTTTGTGATTCGGTAGAGAACCAGAAAGAAGCAGAAGTGACAATTATCCAAGTGAGTAGTTTGGGAGGATTTTCAGTCTATCATTTACAGACAGAAAATGGAGTGGTTCATGTGAAAAGATGTTACTACGGATATAAAGATGGAATTATGAAAAGTGAAGATGAGGGTGAATATCAAACCGATTATTGGAGATATACCGATGATGGATATCTGATGTTTTCTGGAACTTATTTTTCAGAAGAATTGTATGTATTAACATTAAGTTCTGCAGAAGAGCATGTAGCATTTCGTATACTGCCATTGGATGCAAAGTGTCGGGAATTAAATGAAAAATATCTTTTGCCAATAGGATATGAGTTAAATAATATGTTTTTAGTGGATTGGAATGAGGATGATTTTGGAGAACTGAATTTCTATGACATGTTTGATTTGTTGTATCCAAAGTTGCATAATGAAAAATTTCCATATGTAGCAGATGATAACTTAGGCATAGGTGCAGTTTATCATATTCCTAAAACAGAGTTTGAAAATGTAATTATGGAATATTTTAATATCGACAGTGATAAATTGCAGAAAAAAACTATTTACGATTATCAAACTCAAACATACGAATATAAACCAAGAGGATTTTATGAGATAGAGTATCCAGAATATCCATATTCCGAGGTGGTTGGGTATACGGAACATTCGGATGGAACGATTACGCTCAATGTTCATGTAGTATATCCGTATGCAGGAGATTCTGATGTATATATGCATGATGTTACGGTCAGACCGTTATCTGATGGTAGAGTACAGTATGTATCAAATTACATTGTTTCAGAGGAAGAAAATAACAACATTACATGGCATACGCCACGCTTAACCGAAGATGAATGGAATGATATATATGGAGGACAGTAATGGAAGATATAAAATGGTTTATAAAAAAGTTTGGAATCATTTTTGTTATCCTCTTGGTGATGATTGTAAGTGTAGGAATCTTTTTTGAGAAGAACGTGAGAAAATCATCAGCAGAGGAAACATGGGAAAAGCCAGTACAGATATCAGATATAGAGTTTTGGCAGGAGGAGTCTGATTACGAGAGTGAAAATGAAGATAATTCGCCGTATTGGATTATTCCTCAGTCAAAAAGTTTACTGTCTGAAGAAGAAAGCAAAAATATCCAAAATGAAGCACTAACTGCGGCAGAACTGGTGAAGGTGGTATATAAGGATATTGTAATTATAGATGATGTACCTGCCTATGCTTCTGGAATTGATGGTTTTACAAATGAACAGGGAGAACAGGTTATAAAAATACTTGGAAAAAGTGGATATGTATGCGTTAAAGAAAATGTAGAGATGCAAAATTATGATAAATTGCAAAATTTCTATAAAAGTTATCTGATTGGTCAGGATACATTGATAACAGTATTTGTGGTTCAAGCTGATGGATTGCTTGGCGCACAGACATTTGTCTATCGAAATGAAAAGTTGCAAAGTTACTATGTAGGTATTCGATGGAGAGAGGGCGGAGAACCAGAGATACTTGGAACTTCGGTAAGTGATTTGTCAGAAATTAAATTTACTGAAAAAGGATATTTTATTTATACGTTTGAAAATCCAGTTGCGCATGCAGGATTGAGAGAATATTGGAGAGTAAAGTTACTTCCAGAAAAATGCAGAGAACTTACAGAAAAATATATAGCTGGTCTTAGTTATGTAAATTATAATATGCTGGTTGTAAACTGGGATAGCAGCAATGTGGAAGATATATTGATGCCTTGCATGTTTGAGGATATTTATCGAATTTATACAGGGAAAAATTTAAAAACGGACAATGGGGAGATTCCAGCAGAAGAATACGAGAAAATAATGACTACATATTTCCCGGTATCCACGGAACAACTAAGAAAATATTGTAAATATAACGTAAAAAGTAATAGCTATGAATATGACATGATTTCTGCCAGCCCATATCCACCGTTTGGAGAAGTGGTTGATTATACGGAAAACTCTGATGGAACGATTACTCTGATTGTAGATGGAGTATGGGCAGATTATAATTCAGACTGCGCATTTACAAATCGAATTGTGGTTCAGCCATTTGAAGATGGAACTTTTAGATATTTAGCCAATTCTATTGAACAAAAAGAATTGGAATTGCCAGTCATAGCAAGAATGAATCCTTAATGTGGCTGGAAGGAAAGGACGATATTTATGAAAAAGCGTATTTGGTTCATTGTGCTGATCAGTTGTTTATTATGTGGATGTATAAGACGAGGTAGGACATTGGACAGTCAGTTGATGGATAGTAGAGAGGTTGATTTTTCGGAAGAAAATGAGAACAACAAAGAAGATATTACAGAACAGTGGGAAAAAGGTTATGACCTTCCAATAAATGAGACAGAAAGAAAAGAAGCAGAGGATGAGTGTAAAAAGGTTTTAGTGCTTATTTCTGATATTTATATTCTGGCAGATAAAGGGGATGCAGTCAATCCAGTTCTGGATGATAAGACAATCTATAAAATGCAGGATCGCATAAAAGAAAAAGGATATCCGGTTACAACGATGAAAGCATATGCAGCAATGGAAAATTATAAAAGAGTTGAAGCGTTTCTTAAAAACTGTCAGGACGAGAAGGCAGGTTCGGTAGTGCTTTATGAGTTACATTCGGACGGAGGCATTGGCAGAGATAAATTTATTTTTGATGGAAAAGATATGTATTTAATAAGTGCATGTGCTACATGGAACAGCAATGATACCTACGGAATGTCCTATATATCTTATGCAAGGATAAAAGAGTGGAAGTATACAGAGAAAGGATGGTTTGGGTATGAGTTATGTGTTCCAGAACCACCGGAAGTTACCGAGATTGTTGATGGAAGTTGTTTGGTAAGAATAAAACCAATGACTAAGGAACAAAGGGAAATGTCAGAAAAATGTGTACAAGGTCTGGGGTATCAGGGAAATAATCTTTTATGCTCGAATTGGGATACTGACCATATGGAAAAACTGGATTATAATGGAATGTATGAATATCTGTTTGCCATGAAATATCACAAGGCGTTTGATGCCGAGGATTATCCAAATGGAATACCAAAAGAAGAATTTGAGAGTTTGATCATGGAATATCTTCCGGTAACAGCAGAGCAAATTCAGGAATATGCGGTATTTGATGAAAAAAATCAGACTTATGTATGGGTACGACTAGGCTGCCTTAACTATGCACCAACTTTTTTCGGAACTTCGTTGCCGGAGGTTATTGATATCAAAGAAAATGAGGATGGAACAGTGACATTAACGGTGGATGCGGTGTGTGATATGGTCATTTGTGATGATGCGGTCATAACCCATGAACTTACGGTAAAGTTTGCTGATGATGGTAGCTTTCAATATTTGGGAAATGAAATCCTTAATGATGGGATTAAGGAGATACCAGATTATCAATATCGTATCAATGTGAATTAAGGAAGCAGAGTATGAAAAAAACAAAAATAGCGGGGATATGCTTGATTGTTTTGATACTTGCAGCATTTGTATCGGTTCCTGTTTACAATAATTACTGTGCATATAATGTAGAGAAAATGTTGTGTGAAACACCTTTGCCAGAACAGACAGAATTGATAGAAGCTATATCAAAGGCAGGAAAGCTGACGGGAAACGGAAATGGGATGCAATATTTCGGGGCAATTCTAATCAAGAGTGAATTGTCTTTGGAAGAATTGGATGCTTACTATTCAGAGTACAGGAGTAATGAATGGGAATATCTTGTGGAAGTTCAGGAAGGGCAGTCTGTTGAGATGCTTGAACACGGTGGACTACAATTTTCAGAAGAAATAAAGGGCAACAGTTATTATATTGTATATTCGTGGGGAAGTGGAAATTCTTTATTGAGGGAATTGGATATACGTGGACACTAAAATGGATTGGAGATGATACTGATTATGAAGAAATATTTCAAAGTTATTATTTGTTTTATAGGTTTAGTTTGTGCGATGATTTTAATTTTGGGGATATCCTTTTCTTATATTACAAATTATAAGAAGGTAACTATTGATACCTCCAATTCGCCAGATGGAAAACACGAATTAGTACTTCAAGCAATTGGAGAACCCAAATTCCCATTTGGTTCGGCAAGTGGAAGATTAGTTCTTATGGAAGAAAAAGATAAGATAGCTCAAGCCGATTTTGAATTGCGAAATGATGGTGGAAGTATCACAAGTAATTGTTGGATAGTTACATGGTATGAGAACTATGTAAAAGTGATTCTATCAGGAGAAGAACAATTTGATGAGCAGATTATTTTGAATTTTGATGGTACGGTAGATATGAAACCGTTGCCTAATACAGAAGTTTCAGAGCAAGAAAATGACACATCTGTTGAATATACCACGAAGCCTGAAAGCATTGATCTGGAAGAATCGAATCAAAAAAATATTACAGAGCAGGTAGATAAAGCAAAAAAAGCAGAAAGCTGGACAATGGATGAAAGTAATGGAACCATGTATTTCTTTTTGGATGAACAGAATGGATGGCGTTTAGTGGTAGTAGATGCGGCTGCTGGAAGTAGATTTTACGTTATGGAACGGACTGCTGATGGCGGTGATACTTGGGAGCGAATTAACGAAGATCCTTTTGATAATCAAGCAGGCGTTGCTGAAGGGGTGATGTTTTTGGATGATAATTTTGGAATTGCAGGACTTGCAGGTGCATCTCAGTCTCATTCTACACTATATATTACAAAAGATGGAGGAAGATCATTTGGTGAGATAAAATTGCCAATGAGTACGGTTACTGAATTACCAGAATCTGCAAAAGAATATGGATTTACAGTAGAGGATTATGATTATTTAAATATGCCTCAAATAGGTGCTACAACATTGATAATAATGGTTACAACAGATAAAGGGGATAACGATGGAATTGTATTTGAATCAGAAGATGGTGGAGACACATGGAAATATAGAGGGGTAACTCAAAATTAGTAGTATTATTATAAATTGGGTAAAGGTTCAGTGGTATTGGCCTTTACCCAATTTTTTCCATGATAATAGAAAGTTAGCTGTACAGGAGATACTTTATTGTGTCCAGATATTCATGTCAGATAATATAGACATGGTTATTTCAGCAGCATTACTTCCGGTAGCGTTGTTATCGGCTCCAATATTAGTAGCAAAGAAGTATATATTATTTACGATTTCGATATAGCCGATAAACCAGCCATTCACATCTTGTCCACCTACACGTCCGGTTCCTGTTTTTCCGTAGAATTTTCCAGTATTGGAAGAGGAAAGGCAGATGGAGTCTTTTACAGCATTGATATTTTCAGAAGAAAAACCTAAGCTATTGTTTTGCAGTTTCATCAAAAGTTCAACTTGCTCCACTGGGGAAATCTTTAAGGAGGATTCCAGCCAATAAGTGGAGAGATCGCCACTCACATTTTCATTTCCATATCCGATTTGCTGAATATAGTTGTAAATGTTAGTGGATGCAAGTTGTTCGTCTATTGATTGGAAATACCAGTTAACAGAGGATGTCATCGCAGACTGTAAGGTCTGATCAGCGTTCCATGCTTCAAACGGATAGTTTTCTCCATTCCATGCAATAAAGGAATCTTCTGGTGTAATGAAACCTTCTTCCAATCCAAATAAAGCATCATATATCTTGTAAGTGGAATCCGGCGCAACTCGTAGCGTAGCATGTTCTATATCATGTATGCTCCAGACATCATTTCTAAGATCGTATAAAACAAAGCTTCCTTCGTATTTTCCAAAGTATTTAGAAAAATCTACATATGAAATATTTTCTGAGTAAGATTTCCATTGGTAGCGACTTTCGTCCGCTGCATATGTAGAAATAAAAGGTGTAAGTCCCATTATTAGAACTGTGGTCAGTATAAAAGCAGTCATGCCTTTTAATTTCTTGCAAAACGTTGGTTTCTCATAAGAGGCAATGTTGATAATGCGCTGCTTCATTTGTTTCATGTTTCCGCTAAGGTTGGCGGCAAAAGGAAAAGGAGAAAAGGAGACCTTTTCTATAAAGTTGATCAGCGTATTTCCGTAATCCTCATAATCGTCCTCTTCAAGCATTTTTAGAACAGAAGTGTCACAGGCAATTTCTCTGTCATTACGCATTTCTCTTAGTGCAAACCAGACAAAGGGGTTAAACCAATAAAGCACTCCGGCAAAGTTCATAAGATAATTGGCAATGGCATCCTTATGTCTGTAGTGTTGCAGTTCATGCAATAGCATATATCTCATATCAGATTCATGATAATCTGAGATTAAATGAATTGGCAGATAAATACATGGCTTCAAAAATCCTACGATAATAGGTGATTTCAAAAAAGCGGTACTGTACACAGGAATATTCCTTGTTATTTTCATCTCATTCAAGCATTTGTTATACAGTCTGCGAACCTCTGGGTTCTGAAGGGGGAGCGCAGATCTCTTTATTGTGCGTAAACGAAGAGAAGATTTGATTACCAATTCATCATCGCAAGCATTCCCACAATCCATATACCTAATAAAATGTATCCGGTAACGGATGGCGTGTCTTTATTTACAGAAAGGGCAAAGTCATTCATCCAATTTGTAGTACCAGATAAACCGGTATCCATAACATTATTTGCACCAACATCGGCATGAGAAGCGGAAGAGTTTCTTACGCTACTGAGCCATGAGAAAATTTGCGGAAAACTAATTAGACGGAAGGGGATAAAAGGCACTGCTAAAAGTCCGAGTAACAGCAACCATAGATTATACTGCATCCGGCTGGACAAGTTGTTTCTGAAAACCCATTTGGCTATCAAAAGAATTCCAACGATACCGCTGATAAATACATTGCATAATAAAAAGCGTATCATGAAATTAGCCATGTTAATCGCCTCCTTTTTTGGAACTCTTGGAAAGAAGGGAGCGAAGTGTTTCAATTTCTGTTTCAGACAGTTTATCGTTTTCTATGTATGCAGATAGCATAGAGGTAATGTCACCATTATAGTAGCGATTCAAGAAAGAATTACTTTCTTGACTAATATATTCACACTCTTTTACTAACGGTGTGTAAACAAAAACACGACTTTGTTTTTCATAAGTGAGAACACCCTTGGTCACAAGACGCTTAATGAGCGTTTGGATAGTTTTGGGACTCCAGCTTGTTGTTTGTAGCAATTTTTCTGTTATTTCATTGGTGTTAATGGGGGCATATTTCCATACAATTTTCATAACTTCAAATTCTGCTTCCGAAATTTGTGGTAAATTCTTCATGTAAATCACTCCTTAAATCTTACGCCTGTAATAAAAATAGTATATTCTGTATTTGTTGAAATGTCAATTTTGGAAAAATAGTTGACTGTAAATCTTACTTATGTAATAATTTAATTATTACATAAGTAAGATTTGAGGAGGTGGAAAGTTATGGGGAAAATGTTGCTGTTGTCATTTGAAAATAGTGAAGATGATGTTATTAGCGAGATATTAAGCATATTAGAAAATAAGCAAATGAAAATATGTGAAAATAAGAACATAAAAAAATGCTTAGAATTTCAGGGATTAACAATAAATGCTGAAAGACGGTTGGCGGTAAAAGAAAACAAAGAAATAGAATTTACTTTTACGGAATTTGAAATTCTTTTACTGTTAGCGCAAAATGCTGGAATGGTATTTAGCAAGGAGACAATATATAATATTGTTTGGAAAGAGCCATATTTTGGTGATTATAATATTGTCATGAGCCATATCCGCAACCTGCGTGGAAAAATAGAAGATAATCCAAGTAAACTGATTTACATACAGACTGTATGGGGAGTAGGGTATCGTTTCAATAAAAATTTAAGCAGTGGTCTGTAAGTTATAGTCCAGATCACTGCTTATTTTTCTTTTTTAACACCCAAGAGATATTCACAAGATACATGAAAAAATTCTGCCAGAGCCACTACTTCATAATCCGGTACAAAGCGTGTCCCTTGTTCAATGCGTAATACAGTCAAATCACTAAATTCATATCCGGCAAGCTGGAGCTGTTCTGCTAATGCTTTTTGTGATATGTGTTTTTCAGTTCGTAATTCCCTTACTCGTTGCCCAATAAGGTTTTTGGAATTGTTTCCTTTATTCCAGTAAATCTTCATTCAAATACCAACTTTCTAAAGATGAAGTGCTACATGATTGATTTTACGGAATAATGTTGATAATATGCTTCTAAAGATGAAGTATAAGAAAATAAATTTATTTGATGTAATCTTGGGATTGATAATACTGACTGCAAAATGCAATACTTATATGGAAAGGTGGATACAAAATGAACGAAGTATTTGAAACAGTAGCAGAGGTATTGGAGGAACTTAGAAGCGAAGCAGAAGAACGAGAGTATTCTGTTCACACAAACGAATCGGAAAATGCAGATAAAGCATTGAAAAAGGCGAATCGGGAATATGAAACGGTGTTGGCTGAGCTTTCTGCAGAGCACAGAGAATTTTTCGAAAATTATATGGATATAGTGGATCACGCTCATTTTCAAGAAGAACAAAGAGCCTACTATCAGGGGATGGTAGATGTAATGCAGATATTTGACGGACTGGGGATTTTAAAGGAAAGAAACAAAGTGAAAGAAGTGCTTATGCATATCAAAAAATAGTTCAAACAGGGTGGATGGCTTACCAGGAAGCTGACCACCCTGTTTTTCTTCAGAATAATTCAGAAATAATCCAGAAAAAATCCAAATCTTTCTGCTATTCTGTTTCATGGGTCTTATATGTACGAAGATAGGCTTCTACCAGTGCAAGAATGGTGGTTATCTGATCGTTTGTACATTCTGAAAGATAAACCAACAGTCTTTGGTAATCCAGATTATCAGTTGGAGCTGCCTGATAAAAGAACGGATCAGCAGAGATGTGTAAAGCTCGAATGAGCTGACCGAGTTTTTCAAGGCTTGGAACATTACCATGATTTTCGATCTCTTTGATATATCTTGATGAAACACCGGATTTTTCGGATAATTCATCATAAGTCAGCTTTTGGTCTAATCTGGCTTTCTTCAGGCGAAAACCCATGTCTTTATCAATTTTCTTAGATTTAGCCATGTCATGCACCTCCGTATATAGTGTATAGTTCACCATTTAAAAAGAAAATGAACTAATAATGCACTATATCAGAGGGATATAATGCACTTGAATAAAATAAGTAACTTTGGATATTGCATATAAAAAAACGCAGTATTCAAAGGTTTTTTCTCATGTTTTTATCCTTTGAATGTGTTTGGGAGAGTTATGGATTCTGAACCGTTGAAAGGATATTTTTGTATTTGGGAAATATTATCCTGCCCATTGCGTGGAAGGACAGCTAAATAGGTCGCATTTTAAGTAATGCGGCAAATTCTACAATTGAAAGTGCATTATATACACTCGTAGAATGTGGAGAAAATTTAATATCAGATATAAACAGCGTCCTGTGGGTATATGCCCATAAGGGCGTTTTTTATATACAGAAAAATTTTCCTAAAAATTTTTCAATCCACCCGAACATCTCCCCGGTTTCATTTGGGAGATACACCGGAAGGGAAAAAGGCAAAAGCCTTGGCATTCGGAACGGGAGGAGGTGAACTCGTATGGGGCAACCTTCTTCTAAAGATGAAATGACTATCCGGCACCAATTTGACCGGTTATGCCAGATGGCATTAAAAGGCGAAGCTGTAAATTATTACAAACACATGGGCTATCGCAGGAAACACGAAGTTACATTCTCTGAACTGTCGGAAAAGGAGCTGAGTAAGTTATTTACTATGGATGAGTATGGAATAGAATATCATCATTTTGAAGTGCATGGCTATGACATTGAAGTAAAAACTACCCTGATTGCTGAAGCTTTGAAGGAACTTACAGAAAGAAAAAGGAATGTTATTTTACTTTCATATTTCATGGAAATGAGCGATGCGGATATTGCAAGAGAAATGAATCTGGTTCGCAGTACCATTCATGAACACAGGACACGCTCACTGGAAATTTTGAGAAAGATTATGGAAGGAATAGCAGATGAAAAAGATGTCTAAAACCAGAAATAAAGAAAATTTGTTGCCTTTCCATATTATAAAGGCAGCATCAGAGGGCGATGTAAGTGCCATCAATACAGTGTTAAAACACTATGAGGGATACATAATCAAATTGTCTACCAGAAAGTTATATGACGAAAGCGGACAGGTGCATTACTGCATTGATGAAACGCTGCGCCGCAGATTGGAAACCAAGCTGATTACAAAAATATTGGCTTTTGAAGTTGCATAGCATCCGGTCAGAAAATTCCCTTTCTATTCATTGATTGGAAATGATGCAGCGTTGTACCTTGACAACTGAATATTGATTTGCATACAGGACGTGAGGATATGTGGAGCCACTAGGTAGGTTCGCAAAGATGTACCTGCTCTTTTTAGGGTGAACGTGAAGAAATGTTGAAACATTACATTGAAGCAAAGGTATGGAGCGAGAAAAATCTGACAAAATGTGTGGCAGTAACACAGGGCGATGAAGCATATCTGTAATAATGATACTTCCGGATTGTAAAGAAATTTGCAGTCCGGTCAATTTGAATGACGGTGCAAGACCGATGTGGGCAGAGTAATGACCTGCCACCTGTATTGCATTTTTATCTGCCGATGAGAGCCTGCAATGGTGTGTGGGTTGTCATTGGCAGATAAAGTGCTGCCTATTTTAAAAATTTGGAGGTGTTCATAATAAATAATATAGAAGAAAGAGTAAAGGGCAAGATGGTTCCAATCTGGGAGAAGTATATGCTGACGGTTGACGAAGCAGTTCAATATTTTGGAATTGGTGAAAAGAAGATAAGGATGCTGATTTCTGAAAATACTGATACTGATTATTGTTTTACGGTGCAGGTTGGGAATAAATCGTTGATTAATCGGCATAAATTTGAAGAATTTCTTAATCAAACCACTTCCTTGTAGAAATGAAAAATACAAAACTTTATCACTTTAAAGTGGTAAATGCCACCCCGGTATGATATAATATAGTTGTCGTGCTAGGGCTTCTTCGTAGAAAGGAGCAAAGACGTTTGAGTGAAAGAAATCGCAATCAGAAAAGACGTGATAAAAAAGGACGTATTTTACGAAACGGAGAAAGCCAGCGAGCGGATGGAAGATATGCATTTGTTTATACAGACTGCTTTGGAAAACAGAAATTTCTTTACAGTTGGAAGTTGGAATCGACAGATCCTCTTCCGGCAGGAAGAAGACCTTGTCAGTCGCTTAGAGAGAAAGAAAAAGCCATTTTAAAAGATATAAATGATGGGATTACTCCATATGGTGACAATTTGACAGTTCTTGAGTTGGTAAAAAAGTATATCGGTCAAAAGACAGGTGTTCGTCATAATACAGAAGCGAATTATAACTTTGTTATCAACATTATTAAGAAAGAGGAATTTGGTGCCAAAAGGATTGATAAGGTAAAACTATCAGATGCAAAAGCATGGTTGATTAAGCTTCAGGCAGATGGTAGGGGATATAGCACCATTCATTCAGTCCGTGGAGTGGTAAGACCTGCTTTTCAAATGGCTGTAGACGATGATTTGATTCGTAAGAATCCGTTCGAGTTTCAACTATGTACAGTAGTTGTAAACGATAGTGTAACAAGAGAAGCCATAACCAGAAAACAAGAAAGAAAGTTCTTGGAATTTATTAAGAATGATGAGCATTACAAACGATACTATGATGGTATGTTTATCCTCTTTAAAACCGGACTTCGTATTTCAGAGTTCTGCGGATTGACACTTTCCGATATTGATTTCGAAGAAAAACAAATAAGTGTAAATCACCAGCTTCAAAGGACTAGAGGAATGAAGTATATTATTGAGGATACGAAAACATCAAGTGGAACCAGAATCATTCCTATGACTGAAGAAGTGTATGAATGTTTTAAGCGTATTGTTGAAAATCGAAAAAAACTCAAGAAGGAACCTGTGATTGATGGATATAAGGGATTTTTGTTTTTGGATAAGAAGGATATGCCGGAAGTTGCCTTACATTGGGAAAAACATTTTGAGTGGGCATTGGCAAAACATAATCGAATCTATAAAGAGCAATTACCGAAGATCACGCCCCATGTTTGCAGACATACCTATTGCAGCAACATGGCAAAAAGCGGAATGAATCCCAAGACACTTCAATATCTAATGGGGCATTCTGATATAGGAGTTACCCTGAATACATATACGCATCTGGGAGCAGAGGATGCCAAGGAAGAACTTGGCAAATATGAAAAAATGGCTTAAAATTTAAAAATAATGATACAACTAAAAGAAAACCTAAGTGGAAAAAATCTTTAGTAAAATGAGAAAATTAAGCTGTTTTACTAAGATTTTTACTAAATTTGGATGACAAGATATACGAATTTATGCCACGATATACGACGAAAACGAAGAAAACAATCTATCACAGCAAATCGTAGAAAGTGGTGTAAAATCAAGGAAAATCAGTATTTTCAAGGAGTTTTTAAGGCATGATAAAAATATTATTTGTTTGCCACGGTAACATCTGCCGCAGCCCCATGTGTCAAAGCATTTTCACCCACATGGTCAAAGAACAGAATTTAACAAACCACTTCAAAATCGATTCCGCAGCCACAAGCCGCGAAGAGATCGGAAATCCACCGCATTATGGAACAGCCGGAAAACTTCGCCAGGTCGGGATTCCGTTGATCCCGCATAGAGCGGAACAGATGACAAAAGCAGATTACGATGCATATGATTATCTGATCGGAATGGATTCTATGAATATCCGTAATATAATGCGTATTATTGGAAAAGATACACAAAAGAAAGTGTACAGGCTGTTGGATTTTTCGGATAGTCCAAGAGACATTGCAGATCCATGGTACACCGGGAATTTTGACCGGACCTATGAGGACAGTGTGGAGGGGTGCAGGGCCCTGTTAGAAAAAATCAAACAAGAATATGACCTTTAAGAGATAATTTATAACAGAAAAAACAGCAGAAAAGAAGGTTTCTTTAGTAAGTAAAAATAACCCCTTTTAAAAGCATAAAAATTGTGAAAATCAGTTGACGAACAGATGTCAGATAATTAAAATAGAAGTAAGAATTTATAGTTACAAAGAGTATGCTATGAGGGGAAAAATATGAAGAGTCTAAAGAGAAAACTGCGGGTGGTTACCTGCATTATCTGTATCGTTTGTCTGGGGATTACGGCAGCGATCAGTTACAACATCGCATCATCAAAAATGTCCCAGAAAGAAGAGGAAAAGGCAGAGCTGTCAGCCGAGAAAAATGCTCAGGAGATAGAGACATGGCTGAATGGATATGCGACATATTTAGAGGTGACGGCGGGGACGATGGAGGCTCAGAAGATGGCGGAGCCGGAAAACATTGCCCAATATCTGCAGGAACTTTTGCAGAACCAGAATGAAGACGGCATCATCTATGACATCTATTTTACGTCGGAAGATAACCGGATGACGGCGGGAAGCGGATATGAAGCGGACGGCAGCGTGGATTTTACAAAGCGCGACTGGTATCTTGCGGCAAAAGAAAAGGACGGAGTGCACTACGAATCTCCATATAAAGATGCTGATTCCGGCAGATATGTCATTACACTTTCAAAAAAAGTGGAGTGGGATGGAAAAGTTGTCGGAGTTTTAGCAGAGGACATTTTCATCGATCAGGTTGTAGAGATCGTAAACAAATGCGAATTAGAAGGAAACAGCTATGCGATGCTGGTGGATCAGAATGATGGTCTGATGGTACATCCGAATGAAAAATACGGATATGTGGATGATGAACCGGTCAGGTTAAATGATTTAGCAGGAAATCCTTATAAAAAATTATCCGAAAAACTGGAAGCGGATGGAAAAAAGGTGCAGAATATCTGGCTGAAAGATTACGATGGAGTCACAAGAGGATTTTTTGTTGGAAAAGTAAAAAGCTGTGACTGGCATGTGGTGATCGCATTAGAAAAAGAAGTGCTGTATCAGGATGTCAATTCCATGTTGCAGGGCTTTGTAATTGCAATGGCAATTTCACTGGTGGTAGGAATCGTGATCATTACGATCATGACGAAAAAAATCGTAGATCCGATCCGGCATTTAGAGCATACCGTAACTTCAAATGATCTGAACGAAAGTATTCAGGTGGAGTCCAAAGATGAGGTGGGCAGACTGGCAAAAGGCTTTAATAAAATGCTGGGTAACTTGCGCGGACTTCTTTCTACATCAGAAGAAGCGGCCGGGAACATCGAAGAATCTTCCATGCAGCTGCAAAATATCACGGACACGATCGTACAGGGGGCAAAACGTGTAAAACAGGAAATGGAAAATATCAACGATACGATGAATGTCCAATATGAAAATGTGCATCAGAGCGAAGAAGTACTGAGTAATTTTGAACGGGAAATCAGTCGTTTTGAAGGGCAGTTTTCCGATATGGGAAGTACTATTGTATTAGCCAATGCCAAATTAACAGAAAACATAGAAGTAGTAGAAAAACTTGGAAGTGCGACAATGGCAAATATGGAAAATATTAACACCCTGCAGGAAAGTGTTAATGTCCTGGAGCAGAAATCAGAAAATATCACCAATATTATTTCCACGATCACAGGAATTTCAGGACAGACCAATCTGCTCGCACTCAATGCATCGATCGAAGCAGCAAGAGCCGGAGAAGCAGGAAAAGGATTTGCCGTAGTCGCAGATGAGATACGACAGCTTTCCGAGCAGACAAAAGATGCCACAGAGGAAATCCGCGATTTAGTAACCGAAATACAGGAGCGGATTGAAAAAACAGTATCACGGATACAGGAGTATGGACAGTCCTTCCGTGTAAATGCAGAGATCGCAACACAGGTGCAGGAGGCATTTTCTGCCATTGAAAGTGCAATTAAGACACTGGGCGAAATGAATACGGATATGTCCGAAGAATTGCAGGCATTTACGAATGCCCAGAATGCGATCCGAACATCGTTTGACAGTGTAGATGCGAATACCTCATCCTGTGTGGAAAATACCAGAGCGGCATTAAAAGTTTCCAAAGAGCAGGCACAGGTGACCGGTGACTTAGCACAATGGGCAAAGCAGCTGCAGGAGCAGGCGGATGAGCTGAAAGAAAAGACGCAGAATTTTAAGAAAGTCCAGGAATAAAAAGCAAGTATAAGTTAGAAAGAAGACAAGAAGGAATCGTAAAATGAGAGTAGGCATGGGATATGATGTGCATAAATTGGTAGAGGAGCGAGAGTTGATTTTGGGTGGAGTGAACATACCACATACGCTGGGATTGTTGGGACATTCCGATGCAGATGTATTGCTTCACGCAATCATGGATGCACTGTTAGGAGCGGCAGCACTTGGAGACATAGGAAAACATTTTCCTGATACAGATGAGAAATATAAAGGGATTTCCAGCTTGAAATTGTTAGAGCATGTGGGAAAACTGATCGAACAGGAAGGATATGTCATTGAGAATATTGATGCAACCGTTATAGCACAAAAACCAAAGCTGCGTCCATATATAGAAGAAATGGAAGAGAATATTGCAAAGACACTGCATATAGAAAAAGAACAGATCAATGTCAAAGCAACGACAGAAGAACGGCTTGGTTTTACCGGAAGGGAAGAGGGCATTGCGGCACAGGCAATCTGCTCTTTAAACAGTATCTATGACGGAAGCTATGCCGTAGCAGATACCGGAGCCGGATGCAGTGGATGCACAGGATGCAGTGCAGGCAGGAGTCCGGAATAGAAAGTAATTGACAAAACGATCATTTTTGCATAAACTATAACAGGATATAAAAATAGTCTATAAAGGCAAAGAACGAAGAGAGTAGGAAATTACAGACCACAGAGAGAGACTGTCATCGGCTGTAAGCAGTCTTGGAAACTGGATTTTTGAAGTGCATTCGGGAGCTGATCCGGCGAAGGAAAAAAGGTAGTCGGATACGGATGACACACGTTAAGTGTTTTGAGTGAGAGCAGGATTGCTCTACTTAGAGTGGAACCGCGGATAACTTCGTCTCTAATATGAGACGGAGTTTTTTTATTTTTGTTATATAAGATTAATCCAAAAATCACGTTATAATTTTATAATATATAAAAAGGGAAGTGTAAATATGGGCTTTATACACCATGTCAAAGAAGAATTTCAGATCATACAGGAGAGAGACCCCTCAATCAAGTCACCGTGGGAAGTTCTGCTGTATCCGAGTTTTAAGGTAATGCTGACTTATCGAAGAGCACACAAGCTCTATGAAAAAGGACATTATTTTCGGGCAAGAAGATTGTCGCAAAAGGCAGCAAGAAAGACCGGGATTGAGATCCATCCGGGAGCCGTCATAGGAAAAGGATTTTTTATCGACCACGGAAGTGGAGTCATTATCGGAGAAACTACCATTATCGGCGATAACGTAACGCTTTATCAGGGAGTTACGTTAGGAGGAACCGGAAAAGAGACCGGAAAACGTCATCCGACGTTAGGAGATAATGTAATGGTAAGTGCCGGAGCAAAGATCATTGGCTCTTTTAAGATCGGAGAAAATTCCAAGATCGGAGCAGGCAGTGTAGTCATTGAAGAAGTACCGCCGAACTGTACCGTTGTCGGTGTGCCGGGCAGGATTGTCAAAAGAGACAATGAAAGAGTGCCGCGCAGTGACATGGATCAGGTACATCTTCCGGACCCGATCATGGAAGACATTACATGTCTCCAGCAGACTAATACCGTACTTTGCAATAAGATCATAGATTTAGAAAACGAAATGAAAATTTTAAAAGCAGAAAGGAAAAAACAGGAGAACGTATGAAGATCTACAATACTTTATCAAAACAAAAAGAAGAATTTCAGCCAATAGAGGAAGGAAAAGTCCGCATGTATGTCTGCGGACCGACGGTTTATAACTATATCCATATCGGAAATGCAAGACCAATGATCGTTTTTGATACCTTCCGCCGTTATATGGAGTACAAAGGCTACGATGTCAACTATGTGTCAAATTTTACAGATGTGGACGATAAGATCATCAAAAAAGCAATGGAAGAGGGCGTCAGTGCCGATGAAGTTGCAAAGCGCTATATTGCGGAATGTAAACAGGATATGGAATCCTTAAATGTCAAACCGGCAACGACACATCCGCTTGCAACCGAAGAGATTTCCGGTATGATCGAGATGATCCAGACCTTAATTGACAAAGGGCATGCGTATGCAGCGGAGGATGGAACGGTATATTACAGAACCAGAAGTTTTCCGGAATATGGAAAACTTTCCCATAAAAATATAGACGATTTAGAGGGTGGACACCGTGACATCAAAGTAACCGGAGATTATAAAGAAGATCCGTTGGATTTCGTACTTTGGAAACCGAAAAAAGAAGGAGAGCCATATTGGGAGTCACCGTGGTGTGACGGCAGACCGGGCTGGCATATCGAATGTTCTGTGATGAGCAAAAAATATTTAGGAGATGAGATCGACATCCATGCAGGCGGTGAAGATCTGATTTTCCCACATCATGAAAATGAGATCGCACAGTCAGAAGCAGCCAATGGCAAGACCTTTGCAAGATACTGGATGCACAACGGATTTTTAAATATTGATAATAAAAAAATGTCAAAGTCATTAGGCAACTTTTTTACCGTGCGTGAAGTTGCGGAAAAATATGATTTACAGGTACTTCGTTTCTTTATGCTGAGCGCACATTACAGAAGCCCGCTGAATTTCAGTGCAGATCTGATGGCAGCAGCGAAAAACGGATTGGACAGAATCTTAACAGCAGCAGAAAGACTGCATGATTTAGCGGATGCAGCCAAAGGAAGTATGACAGATGCAGAAAAAGAGAATTTTGCTGCAAGTAAAGAATATGTGGAAAAATTTGAGGCTGCCATGGAGGACGATGCAAATACAGCAGATGCCGTTTCAGCAGTGTTTGAGCTGGTAAAATTTATCAATGTCAACAGCAGTGAGCAGAACAGCAAAGAATATCTGCAGGCACTCTATCAGAGATTAGAGACCTTGTGTGATGTGCTTGGGATCATCATTGAGAAAAAAGAAGAGATTTTAGACAGCGATATTGAAGCACTGATCGCAGAACGTCAGGCAGCGAGAAAAGAAAAGAACTTTGCCCGTGCAGACGAGATCAGAGATATGTTGTTAGAACAGGGGATTATTTTAGAGGATACCAGAGAAGGAGTAAAATGGAAAAGGGCATAGACGCATATATCAAAGAGCAGTTTCATCTGCCACCGGTTGATATCCGCACCTATTCGCCGCTGACCTTAGCCTACATTGGGGACGGGATTTATGATCTGATCATCCGTTCCATTATCGTAGGAAAAGGCAATACCAAAGCCTCCAGACTGCATCAGGAGACCAGCAAACTGGTCCGCGCACAGGCACAGTCCGAGATGATAGATCTGCTGCTTCCGTATCTGAGTGAGGAGGAAACGGACATTTACCGCAGGGGAAGAAATGCCAAATCTCCGACCATGGCAAAAAATGCGACCATGACAGATTACCGGAAGGCAACCGGATTTGAGGCATTGATGGGTTATCTTTATCTAAAAGATGAATTTGAACGTATGGTAGAACTGATAAAAATTGCATTAGGCGAAGAGGAAGAAGGAAAGGAACAGACATTTTGAAAAGCGAACATATAGAATTAGAAGCATTGAAGATAGAGGGACGAAATGCCGTGTTAGAGGCATTTCGTTCCGGGAAACCGATAGACAAGCTCTTTGTCTTAGACGGCTGCATGGATGGCCCGGTCAGAACGATCTTAAGAGAGGCAAAAAAGCATGACACCGTGGTCAACTATGTGGAAAGAGAACGTTTAGACCAGCTCTCCGAGACAAAAAAGCATCAGGGTGTCATTGCCATGGCAGCAGCTTATGAATATGCTACCGTAGAGGAAATTTTAGCAAAGGCAGAGGAAAAAGGTGAGCCGCCGTTTGTGATCTTATTAGACGGGATTGAAGATCCGCACAACTTAGGTGCGATCATCCGTACGGCTAATTTAGCGGGAGCACATGGAGTTATCATCCCAAAACGTCGTGCCGTGGGTCTGACTGCGATCGTAGCAAAGACTTCTGCCGGTGCACTCAACTATACACCGGTTGCAAAGGTGACAAATTTAAAGCAGACGATGGAAGAGTTAAAGGAAAAAGGCATCTGGTTTGTAGGTGCAGATATGGGTGGCGAAACCATGTATGATCTGGACCTAAAAGGACCGATAGGGTTAGTCATTGGAAATGAAGGGGAAGGCATCTCAAAGCTGGTAAAGGAGCATTGCGATTTTATTGCATCAATTCCAATGAAGGGCGAGATCGATTCCCTGAATGCATCTGTGGCAGCCGGAGTGCTGGCATTTGAAATTGTAAGACAGCGGATGTCATAGGGAAGGCATCAACGAAATGAGGCAGGAAAAGAATGGATTCATACAATCGGAAAACCGATGAGGAACTGTTACGCAGGATGCACAATGGGGATAAAAAAGTGATAGACTATCTGATGGTCAAATATAAGAATTTAGTCAGAAAAAAAGCCAAAGCACTGTTTTTGATCGGAGCGGATAATGACGATCTGATACAGGAGGGCATGATCGGACTTTTTAAAGCCATACGGGATTATCAGGAGGAGAAAGATTCCTCCTTTTATCACTTTGCGGAAATTTGTATCAGTAGGCAGATGTATACCGCGATGGAGGCTTCACAGCGGAAAAAACATGCACCTTTGAACTCCTATGTTTCGCTGGATGAAGAGCCGGACAATGACGGTCAGATCCCGTTGACGGAGGTACTGCAGTCTTTGACGAACGGAAACCCGGAAGATATGGTCATCGATCAGGAGAATGTAGAAGCATTTCAGAAAAAAATTGAGAAGTGTCTCAGCAAAATGGAAAAAGAAGTCTTAGCCCTGACACTACAGGGGTTAGACTATCATCAGGTGGCACAGATCATGGATAAATCCCCGAAATCCATAGATAATGCATTGCAGAGGATCAAGGGAAAACTGCGCTAATATAAGGTTAAGATATTACAAAGAGACTTGATGAAAAACAAAAAAGATGTTATTTTCTACTCATTCAGACAGAAAGAGGTGAGATTAACATAGATACATATCAGCAAATATCAGAAAAACTCATAGAATAGGCGGCGTTTGTAAAGCAACTACAGACGGTGTCTTTTATTTATGTAAAAATAGTATATATGGAGGAAAAAATGCTCGGGGCATTTCTATTACAAATTATCTTAATTACATTAAATGCAGTATTTGCAAGTGCGGAAATCGCAGTGATTTCCTTAAACGAAACGAAATTAAAACAGGAAGCAAAGAATGGGGACGTAAGAGCCGAAAGACTGATGTCCTTAACAAAACAGCCAGCACGTTTTCTGGCTACGATTCAGGTCGCAATTACCCTTGCGGGGTTACTGGGCAGTGCGTTTGCAGCGGATAACTTTTCAGCACCGTTAGTAGCAGCCCTGACGGCTGCCGGTGTTCCGGTTTCGCCGAAGGTACTGAAAAATGTAGCATTAGTTGTCATCACACTGATTTTATCCTATTTCAGCTTAGTATTCGGAGAACTTGTTCCAAAGCGAATCGCCATGAAAAAATCAGAGGCACTGTCACTTGGAATGTCAGGAATGTTGTATGTGGTTGCGAAAATATTTGCACCACTGGTAGCCCTTTTGACAGTATCTACTAATTTTATCTTAAAACGAATCGGTCTGAATCCGGAAGAGGAGGAGGAACGGGTATCAGAAGAGGAAATCCGTATGATGCTTGAGGTCGGGAATGAGCAGGGAGTTATCAAAAATGAAGAACAGCAGATGATTCAGAATGTTTTTAAACTGGATGATATTCTGATAGGGCAGATCTGTACACACCGGATGGATATCGTCTGTCTGGAAATAGAAGATACAGTGGAGGAATGGGAAAAAGTATTTTTTGAAAGCCGTCATTCTTTTTATCCGATTTGTGAGGAAACAAAAGATGAGATTATTGGAATCCTTGATGTGAAAGATTTTTTTCGGAGAAAAGAAAAAGACAAATACCAGATTTTAGAATATGATGCGGATGCACCATACTTTGTTCCGGAGACAATGAGAGCAGATGTCCTGCTTCGCAACATGAAGCAGCAGAAACAATATTTTGCAGTTGTCATAGACGAGTACGGTGGTGTGACCGGAATTATTACATTGCATGACCTGATAGAAGAACTGGTCGGAGAAATTGATGAGGAAGAGGAGAACAGTGCACCGGATATAGAACAGATAGGTGAGAATCAGTGGAAAATTTCCGGTTCTGCGAGTCTGGAAAAAGTCGCGGAGTCTCTGCAACTGGATATTCCGTTCAGGGAATATGAGACCTATGGTGGTTTTTTATGCAGTGTGATCGGGAGAATCCCAAATGATGGGGAGCAATTTGAATGTGAGATTGGGGAAAAAGCGAGCGTAAAAGTGAATACCGTAAAAAATCATAGAATTACAGATACCCTGCTGACCTATAAACTGTAACCGTTGAAATTACAACGGATTTCTGATATGATGAATACGAAAAAGAGGTGTAAAAAAATGCAGATTTCCAGTAGATTTACTATGGCAATTCATATGTTTGCCTGTATAGATACATTTTCAGACCAGAAGATGACAAGTGATTTTATGGCAGCCAGTATAGGTACGAATCCGGTGATTATACGAAAGCTGTTGCAGCAGTTAAAAGCAGCAGGTTTAATTAAAGTTTCAAGAGGAACAGGTGGAGTCACCATTACCAGACCGCTTGATCAGATTACATTTCTTGATATCTATAAGGCAGTCGAATGTACTCCGGATGAGGAGCTGTTTCATTTTCATGAGAACCCAAATTCAAATTGTCCGGTAGGAAGAAATATTCACCGTGTGTTGGATGGCAGATTATTGCAGGTGCAGAAGGCGATGGAGGACAAACTTGCGGGAATGACTCTGGCAGATGTGAAAAAAGATGTTTCCCTGTGTATAGAGGAAGAGTGAAACATCTGCCTTTCTGATGTCGGATAGGTATGTCATGGTTTTAAATATTTCCTTGATGTAACTATTGACATTACAACAAAAGCATGATATAGTACGGCCATAAGATGTAACGGCGATTGTTACAAAGAAAAAAGGAGGTACTTTTTCATGAAAAAAGTAGTAGAATTTTTACAGAAAAACCCAGTTCAGTATTTAGCAACCGTAGGACGTGACGGAAAGGCAAAATGCCGTCCGTTTATGTTCTGTTTTGAGCAGGATGGAAAGCTTTGGTTCTGTACAAACAACACGAAGGATGTCTATAAGGATATGCTTGAGAATCCGGAAATTGAGGTATCGGTTTCGTCTCCTGAGTATGCATGGATTCGTCTTCATGGCAAAGCAGTCTTTGAGAACAACATGAGTGTAAAAGAAGGATGTATGAACAATCCTATCGTGAAGGGACAGTATCAGACCGCAGATAATCCGATTTTTGAGGTATTCTATCTTGAGAATCCACATGGTGTCATTGCTGATTTCTCCGGTAATCCGCCTTATGAATTCTAAAATGACAAAAACAGATTATCTAAAACTGCTCGTTGATGAAATTCATTCTACAACGGTAGCAACAATCGGAGCCGACGGGCATCCTCAGACTAGAATTATCGATATGATGTATTATGATAAGGAAGGTATTTACTTTCTCACTGCAAAAGGGAAAGAATTTTATGCGCAGCTGATGGAACAACAGTATGTAGCTATTTCAGCGACGAAAGAAAAAATTGCGATATCACTTCGTGGAAAAGTACAAAATATCGGGAAGAAGAATCTGGATATTATGTTTGAAAAGTAATAGGTGGCGGAAGGGAAATCAGGACGGGATACTTTGCGGAAGAGGGATGTATAGGGTGTAAGCTGTGTTATTCGGTCTGTCCGCAAAAGTGTATTGAGATATCCTCAATTCCGGTTGTGATAAATCAGAAGCATTGTCTTCACTGCGGAAGATGTGCACAAACCTGTCCTAAGCAGTGTATTAAGAAAAGAGGTTAATTATGGTTTTTAAGAAAATCAGAAAGAGTCATGTTGACTGGAGAGATTTTCTGTGTGGTACTCCTGCAAGTGATTACATATTTCAAAAAGACGCATATGAAGAGCAGATAGAAAATGCTGTAAATTTTATAAAGGATGCAGATGCTGTTATCATAGGTGCCGGTGCAGGTGCTTCAACGGCGGCAGGACTCGAATATGGTGGAAAGAGATTTACCGATCATTTTGCCGAATTTATAGAAAAATATGGCGGTCACTATATGACAGATATGTATGCCGCAGGATTTTATCCATTTCCATCGGAGGAAGCCAGATGGGGATACTGGTCGAAACATGCACTGCTCAACAGATTTGATCCTCCTGCACTGCCGCTTTATCAGGAATTGTATTCTATTGTTAAGGACAAAGACTATTTTGTGCTCACAACCAATGTGGATCACCAATTTTATAAAGCAGGATTTTCAGCAGAAAAAATATTTGCGACACAGGGTGATTACGGAGAGATTCAGTGTCAGAGAGGATGCCATCCAAAGACTTATGACGCAGAAGAACTATTCCGAAAGATGGATGCCCGGAGAAGGGACTGTCTGATACCATCGGAGCTTGTGCCAAAATGTCCTGTATGCGGTGGAAACATGACAATGCACCTTAGATGCGATAATTATTTTGTGGAGGATGAACAGTGGCATGAAGCTGCCGACAGATATGCAGATTTTCTTGACCGGAATCAATCCAAAAAAGTTGTCCTGATAGAGCTTGGAGTTGGATTTAATACACCGATTATTATTCGATTCCCATTTGAAAAATTAGTACGGGAACATGCAACATACCGATTGCTTCGCCTGAATATGGACGAAGCAGTGGTACCTGAAGGCTTTGGCAACCGGGCAATCGGAATCAGTGGAGATATGGCAGGAGCAATCACAGATATAGGGAGGCTGATAGGATGACACAGAGTGAAAGACGGGAATATTTAATCCAATATCTTTTAAAAGAGGAACGCAGACTTTATGGGAAAAAGATGCCTGCTGATAAGCAGGGGCAGGAGAATCTGCTTCGCTCCTTGATGAATGTCAGACTTCCAAAACCAATAAGCGGGGATTTTTTAAAGATTCAGGACGAATATCTCAAAGAAAGAAATTTTGAACGGGGCATTACAGATATTGCAGATTTAAAACCGGTTGTATCAGACACAGGACTTTATCTCTGGCAGGGAGATATCACAACATTAAAATGTGATGCCATTGTCAATGCGTGTAACTCACAGATGCTTGGCTGTTTTTCACCAATGCATGCGTGCATTGATAATTTTATTCATACCTATGCAGGAATAGAACTTCGCCTTAAAATGCATGAAATCATGACAAAGCAGGGACATGAGGAAGCAACAGGTCAGGCAAAGATCACACCCGGATATAATTTACCGTGTAACTATGTGCTGCATACCGTTGGACCTATTGTACAGGGCAGATTACAAAGGAAACATGAGGAGCTTTTAGCCTCATGCTATCGTTCCTGTCTGGAACTCGCAGAGAAATATGAAGTGAAAAGTATTGCTTTTTGCTGTATTTCTACAGGAGTATTCATGTTCCCAAATGAACGTGCGGCTGAAATAGCAGTCCGGACTGTTAAGAAATATTATGAGGATACAGGAAGCCGGATGAAGGTTGTATTCAATGTATTCAAGGACGAAGACCTTGTTATTTATAGAACATTACTGTATCATCAATAAGATAGGCAATTTTTCAGAATACCAAAAACCTCCGGTAATATCAGTATCACTGATATTACCGGAGGTTTCCCGTAAAGCTGATGACGGGACTCGGACCCGTGACCTCCTCACTACCAATGAGGTGCGCTACCACCTGTGCCACATCAGCTTGTCGATTGTCTCAACGAATGATAGTATACTATATGACAACCGTAGTTGTCAATAAAAAACAGATAGAAAATGCAATCAAAAAAATAATGTTCAAAAATTGACTATACATTAGGAGTCTGAGTCAGCAGATTGACAATCGCAGGATTGTAGCTGACATTCTGGAAAGAATAAAGACTCCGTGCTGAAGTTTCGTCCTCATGTCCGGAAGAATAGCCGGTTGTTGCATCCTTATTTGCAGTCATCTGCTCTAAAAACAGTTCTAAGAAACGCATATAGTCCTCATAGGAAAAAATCTGCTCTAAGAGACTCTGCACGCGTTCATCATAATCATTATTGTCAAGAGCTGATAAAAAATCAGCAGAAGAAATCTGATTATTCGTCTCATCAATGGTAAGATTTTCATTCATATAAGCCGTAACCTTAGCCACATAGTTCTGTGTTTCTTTAAAAGGCGGAACCCCACCGTATTTTGCAACATTTCCCATGCCGGCATTGTAGGCAGCTAAAGCTAATGTCGTGTCGCCATCGTATTTGTCTAAAAGCTGGCTGATGTATTTTGCACCGCCCATAATGTTTTGCTCCGGGTCATAGGCATTGGTTACACCTAAGGACGCAGCCGTGGCAGGCATGAGCTGCATCACACCCTGTGCGCCGCTCGAAGAAGTGGCATTCGGATCGAAGTTGGATTCCTGCTTTGCCATCGCTTTTAACAGGGCAACCGGTACGTTATAAGTCTCAGAAGCCTTGTTAAAAATGTCATCCATCGTCGTGGTGGATGCATTCAGATAAGAAGCAAAATCCTCGTTTGTATTTTCAACATTTTCAGTCTGGTTTGTTACATTTACATCAGATACGGAAGAAATTCCTAAAATTTCAGCAATGTTCATTGGTAAATCTCCTTCTATAATGATGAATATTTATCATTATTCTACCATATCTGCAAAAAAATGTCTTGCCTTTATTGACATTTTTTTAAAGAAACAGTATAGTGTCCCTATGAAGAACTACTAAAAGAGGGATAAGAATATGGCAAATGTAGGTTTAACAGAGTATTTAATGGAATTTGGGCTGACAAGACAGGAAGCAACCATCTATCTGAATCTGATGGAGCGTGGAATGCAGACAGGCTATGAAGTATCCAAGCAGACAGGCATTTCGCGTTCTAACGTATATCGTGCGTTAGCAGGTCTGGTAGAAAAAGGAGCTGCTTATACATCGGAAGAAAATGCCACCAAGTACATGGGAATCGATGTAGAGGAATTTTGCAGTAACAAAATCCGCAGAATGGAGCAGTACAAAGAGATTTTAGCAGTGAATATGCCAAAGGAACATGAAGAGACAGAAGGGTATCTTACCGTCAGTGGAGATGAGCAGATTCAGCATAAAATAAAAAATATGCTGCTTTCAGCGAATAAGCGGGTGTATCTGTCAATGTCTGCAAAAAATCTCAAGAAATTTCTACCGGAGATTTCACAGCTTTTAGAGCAGAAGGTCAAGGTTGTGGTTCTTTCTAATAAAGCACCGGAGCTTTTAGGTATTAAATTTTATCTGACAGAAAATAAGGAGCAGCAGGTCGGAGTCATTACGGATTCCCGCAATGTGCTGACCGGAGAACTCGGAAACGGGGAACACAGCACCTGCCTTTATTCAGGGCAGAGCAACCTCGTTCGTGTTTTCAAAGATTCTTTAAAAAATGAAATAAAATTAATAGAACTGACAGGAGGAGTTAAGTAATGAGCAAGAAGCCATTTGTAACAAAGGAAAAATTAGAGGAGATCATCAAAGAATATCCGACACCGTTTCACCTCTATGATGAAAAAGGCATTCGTGAAAATGCAAAAGCCGTACAGGAGGCATTTGCATGGAATCCGGGATTTCGTGAGTATTTTGCGGTAAAGGCAACACCAAATCCGTTTTTGATCAATATATTAAAAGAATATGGCTGTGGCTGTGACTGCTCCTCCATGACAGAACTGATGATGGCAGATGCGTTAGGTTTTCAGGGAGAAGAGATCATGTTTTCTTCGAATGATACACCGGCAGAAGAGTTTGCCTTTGCGGCAAAGATCGGGGCAACCATCAACTTAGATGATTTTACACATATTGACTATTTAGAAAAGACGATCGGCTATATACCGGAAACCATCAGCTGCCGTTACAATCCGGGCGGTGTGTTTAAGATCAGCAACAGCATTATGGACAATCCGGGTGATGCAAAATACGGATTTACCCATGATCAGATTTTAGAGGGATATAAGATCTTAAAAGAAAAAGGAGCAAAACGTTTTGGAATCCATGCGTTTTTAGCAAGTAACACCGTAACCAATGACTATTATCCGACACTGGCAAAAACCCTGTTTGAGACAGTAGTAGAGATCAAAGAAAAGACAGGCGTTAAGATGGACTTTATCAATCTCTCCGGTGGTGTGGGAATCCCATACAGACCGGGTGAGGAAGGCAATGACATTCGTGCGATCGGAGAAGGCGTATGCCGTGTCTATGAAGAGGTATTAGTCCCGGCAGGAATGGGAGATGTGGCAATTTATACCGAGATGGGACGTTTTATGATGGGACCGTATGGCTGTCTGGTAACCACGGCAATCCATGAAAAACATACCCATAAAGAATACATCGGAGTGGATGCCTGTGCGGTCAACCTGATGCGTCCGGCAATGTATGGCGCATATCATCATATTACCGTCATGGGAAAAGAGGATGCACCGTGCGACCATACCTACGATGTGACCGGTTCTCTTTGTGAAAATAATGACAAATTTGCGATCGACAGACAGCTTCCAAAGATTGATATGGGAGACCTTTTAGTACTCCATGACACCGGAGCACATGGATTTGCCATGGGATATAACTACAATGGTAAATTAAAATCCGCAGAGATCCTGTTAAAAGAAAATGGGGATTTTGAACTGATCCGCCGTGCAGAGACGCCAAAGGATTATTTTGCAACCTTTGATTGCTTTGATATTTTAAAGGACATGAAAGATCCTTATCAGAAATAATAAGAGAAGCAGATAGAAAAGGGAAACAAAAGAAAGATAAACGAAAAATAGGAATAAACCAAGAATAAGAACAAGGCAGACCGCAAATATCTGTGCCAAATGGTAAATGTGGTCTGTTTTTCTATAGAAAAGATACCAGATACCAAAAAGTAGTAGATATCAAAAAGTAGTGTTGCATTTTAGAAACACTTATGATATGATATCAATTGTTCGGGTTTTCAAAGAACATATGCCGGTGTGTCGGAATTGGCAGACGAGGCAGACTCAAAATCTGTTTGTGGCAACGCAGTGTGGGTTCAAGTCCCACCACCGGCATTATTGATAAGAGGACAAGATGAAAAAGCAGGAAATCATTACGGTTTCCTGCTTTTTTCTATATAGGTTTCTATATAGGATTAGGGTGTCAAAAGGCGGTTTTCAGTTTTTTGATTGGCAACTTGCACAAAGCCGGGTCTATTTTGTTCCGTTGTACGAAAATAAGAAAATCTAAGTCTGCCTGAGTCGGGCCTTGATGGAGTGACGTGTACGTCTTAAACGCCCCGTCCATGGGGCGCTAAGACTTTTGCTGCCGTCCGTGGCAGCAAAACACTATACAATAACAGCCAGACTAAGATTTACTAATTTTCTCCCAAAGTCACAAAAGCAGTCCCGGTTTTGTGCAAGTTGCCAGCTGCTAAGCTGTGAATTTTTGCATAGCAGAGCAACAAGATATTATCATAAAAAAAAAAGGAGGATGTTCCATATTGGAGCATCCTCAAGGGGGAAAGAGATAAATCTATAATAAATTTTGCTTGTTGTTAGGCGAAGCGCAGCAATCATACATAGGTTCCTATACATAACTGCCGTCCTCTGTAATTGATGATTTTAGTATAAAGGGAATCTGTGAAAGAATCGTGACGAAATTGCGAAGAAAGTATAAAGAATTTCTATATAGAAAATGAAGTGCATTTGTGCTAAAATAAATCATAGGTTTTTGTGCAGAATGACAGAAAGGAATGTTATGCAGCAACAGGCATACTTTGTATATGAAAAAAAAGAACAGGGGATATGTATTCTTCGGTGTTATGCGAAAGAGAGCAGAGTGGTAGTGCCGGAGGAGATCGAAGGGCTTCCGGTTACGGAAATCGCACCATATGCGTTTGCAGCCGATATGGAAAAAGAGCCAAAAAATCCAGGAGAACTGCCATGTATCTGTGGAGAACTGCTAGAAGAGCTGGTGTTACCCGGAACGGTAGAGCGTATCGGGAGATATGTGTTTTATAACTGCAGATATTTTCGGGAATTTACATTTGGAGCAAATATCCGTTATATGGGAGCGGGGGCATTTACCGGATGCAAACGTCTGTCAAAACTGCATGTACGAGATATGGGACAGGAAAAGTCCTGTTTAAGAGAAGTTTTAGTCGATCTGAACCAGACTGTGACAGTAGAGTGGCTGGGAAAAGATGGGTTTCAGGTATTGTATCCGGCATTTTTTGAAGAGGCAGTCGAGAATACTCCGGCACGGATCATAGAGACGCATACGCATGGTGTAGGGATACAGTACCGGAATGCATTTCGTAATACACAGATCGACTGGGAGGAATATGACAGGCTGTTTGAGATCGGCAGGCATAACATGGAGCCGGAAGAAGCGATATATGCATCTGCCTACCGTCTGAAAAGTCCGCTTGGATTAAAAGAAGAGGCAGCGCAGTCCTATGAGAATTTTTTAAGAGAGCATATGGAAAGGGCAGCGGAGTTATTTCAAAGAGAAGGCGAGACGGAACTGCTTCGTTGGCTGGCAGAAGAATTTGTGCATGAAAAGAGTGAACTCGAACTATTGATGAAAGCAGTGTCCGGCGATGCGGCAGCAGTCAGTATGCTTATGGATATATCAAAACGCAGATTTTCTATAGGAAAGAAAAAGGGATTTTCCCTGTAAGGCAGAATAGATCGTAGAGTATGTTTGAAGAGGAATTATTAGAAAAAACAGCAGTCTGTACAGAGATATTACAGGATGCGAAAAATGAATTATATCTGAATATGAGATTTTTAGATGTGGCATTGAACAGTCTTTCCCTGCAGCCGACGTTTGAGGTGTCGGATTATGCAGTGGATGGAGCAGTCTTTTATTATGAAATCCCACATCTGATCGAACAGTATAAAATAGGAAATGTCATGGTGAACCGTGCGTATCTGCACAGTATGTTCCACTGCCTGTTTGCCCATGTCTTTAAGGAAAAACGGGAAGAGAAAATGCTTTGGGATTTAGCATGTGACATTGCAGTGGAATCCGTCATTGACAGCCTGCCGGTGCGGTGTTTGAGAATGCCCTCAAGACCTTACCGCAGGGCAGTTTATAATGGATTACAGGAAAAAATCCGTGTTCTTACCGCAGAGGGGATTTATAAATTGTTAGCAGAAAACGATATGGACCCCCGCATGATCGCGCGGCTGGTATTGGAATTTCGTGTGGATGACCACCGATACTGGAAAAGCGACAGCGAAAAAAAGCGAAACGGAATGCCAAATGAAAACCGTTGGCAGGACATTCGGGAAAAGATGGAGACCGAATTATCGACATTTTCAAAAGAGGCGGCAGAAGATTCCAAAGGATTGTGTGAACAGCTTGCCGTAGAGAACAGGGAGCGGTACGATTACCGCAGTTTTTTGAAAAAATTCTGTGTCTTAAAAGAAGAGATGCAGGTGGACATCGACAGTTTTGATTACATATTTTATCATTACGGGATGGAAATGTATGGCAATATGCCGCTGATCGAGCCGCAGGAGACAAAAGAGGTCAACCGGATCGAAAATTTTGTCATAGCGATCGATACGTCCATGTCCTGTAAAAGAGAACTGGTACAGAAGTTTTTAGAAGAGACCTATTCCGTCCTCAGTCAGTCCGAATCATTTTACCGGAAATTCCGCGTACATATCATCCAGTGTGATGAACGTGTACAATCAGATGTAGTGGTTACGAATGCCAAAGAACTGCAGGACTATATGGATCATTTTACGATCCGTGGTCTGGGTGGAACGGACTTCCGTCCGGTGTTTAATTATGTCAACCGTCTTTTGGCAGAAAAGAAGTTTACAAAGTTAAAAGGACTGCTTTATTTTACAGACGGATATGGACGCTATCCATTGAAAAAACCGCCTTATGATACCGCATTTGTATTTTTAAAAGAGGATTATCTGGATGTGGATGTCCCGCCGTGGGCGATCAAACTGGTCTTAGGAGAAGAAGATTTAGAAGAACAACAGTAGGAGTAAAATAGAATGAATATCAAACGAGCAAAACAGGAGATCAAAGATACGATAGAAGCGTATTTTTTGAAAAATGAGTGGGGCGAATATGAAATACCGGCGATCCGGCAAAGACCGATCCTGCTCTTAGGTTCTCCGGGAATCGGAAAGACACAGATCATGGAGCAGATCGCAAAGGAATGTCAGATAGGGCTGGTGGCTTATACGATCACACACCATACCAGACAGAGTGCCATCGGACTTCCGTTTATTTCAAAACATACCTTTGATGGAAAAGAGCAGGCAGTCACGGAATATACCATGAGCGAGATCGTGGCATCCATTTATGAAAAAATTGAAAGAACCGGCTTAAAGGAGGGAATCCTTTTTATCGATGAGATCAACTGTGTTTCCGAGACCTTGGCTCCGGCGATGCTGCAGTTTTTACAGTGTAAGACCTTTGGAAACCATAAGATACCGGACGGCTGGCTGATCGTTGCGGCAGGAAACCCACCGGAGTATAACAAATCCGTGCGTGAGTTCGATGTGGTTACGATGGACAGGATCCGTAAGATCGAAGTGGAAGCGGATTTTCAGGTCTGGAAAGAGTATGCATATGCCAACGGACTGCATCCGGCGGTTATTTCCTATCTGAACACGAAAAAACAGAATTTTTATCAGATGGAGACTACTGTAGACGGACGCTGTTTTGCAACGCCAAGAGGCTGGGAAGATCTGTCCACGATGATCGGGATTTATGAAAAGATCGACAAGACCATCGACCGGGAAGTGGTGGCACAGTACATCCAGCATCCGAAGATCGCAAAAGATTTTGCAAACTACTTAGAACTGTTTTATAAATACCGTACCGATTATCAGATCGAAGAGATATTTAAAGGCAATCCGGATGAAATTTTAATGAAAAAGGTAAGTCACGCTTCCTTTGATGAACGATTAGCAGTGTTAGGACTTCTGATTTCTAAAGTCAACGAGCGTATCCGGTTTGCAGTCGAAAAAGAAGAGGAAATGGAGCTGCTGCAGGGAACGCTGATCCGCTATAAAGAGTCGGGACAGGCAGAAGTATCAAAGGATGCATTAGAATTGTTAGAAGAAGTGACGGCAGGCCTGCTTTTTGAGGAAAAACAGAAAAAAGAGGCAGAGCTTTTAAGCCGCAGACAGGAGCAGAACTATCGAAGGGCAGGAACTTTATTAGAGACGTATCTGCAAAGATTGAGATTAGAAGGCAGCATGGATTTTGAAACTGCATTTGCAAAAATAAAAGAGTGGTTTGAAGAAGAAAATCAGAAATATCTGCAAATGGGTCAGACTGCGGAACAGTATTTAGAATATGCCTTTGACTTTTTAGAAGGTACCGGACTGACCGGACAGGAAATGGTGATCTTTATTACAGAACTGAACTCAAATGCCCGGAGTGTGGCATTTTTACAGGAATGTGAGTCAGAACGGTATTTCCGTTACAATAAGGAATTGCTTTTTTCTGAAAAACGTGAGAAAATTTTAGAAAAGCTAAATTAGTATAAATCGTAAAAATATAGAAATGAGGACAATTATGGGAAAAGTGTTACAGGCAATCACAGGCAGCACAAAGCGGATCGTGGGTATTATGGCGCATGATTTTCAAAGAGTCTTTACCAATCCGGTTGCAGCTATTATTGCAGTTGGTGTTATGGTGCTTCCGTCGCTGTATGCCTGGTTTAATATACAGGCAAGCTGGGACCCGTATGGAAGTACGGACAATATATCCGTAGCGGTTTCTAATGTAGATGAGGGAACTGTGGTACAGGGCATGGAACTCAATGTCGGTAAGAGCATCGTTGAAAGTCTGGCGGAAAACGAACAGATTGGCTGGAAGTTTGTTAATAAGGAAAAGGCATTAGCCGGAGTCCGCAGTGGAAAATACTATGCAGCCGTGGTCATTCCGGAGGATTTCAGTAAAAATATGACCAGTGTGCTGACACCGGATATTGAGCGTCCAAAGATCGAGTATTATGTCAATGAGAAGAAGAATGCCATTGCACCAAAGATTACCGATAAGGGTGTCGGAGTTATCCAGCAGATGGTCAATAAAACATTTATTTCAGAAAGTGTGACAGTCATCGGAGATGTGGTCTTAGGTATGTCCGAAAAGGATAAGGCACTGAACCGGAAATTAGTACAGGACATTTCTTTAGACAAAGAAAAAGAGCAGGTAGATACAGCCATTGAGTCTTTACAGGATTTAGAAGAGGGCATGGATAACCTGACTGACACCGTAGAGGCATTTCAGGCTACCATGGATGCTTTAGAAGAGTTGTCTAAGACCATAAATACTTCTTTTGGAATCCTGAAAGATTCCGTAAAAGAGGTACAGGATCAGTCCTCTAATACAATACAGATGGATGCGTTAAAAAATTTAGCATCTGATACACCGGATAGTATCGGAAATACGATAGGTGCGATCACTACCAGCTTAAACAGCATCTATCAGTCATTAGATTCGATCGAAAGACTGGTACAGGGAAATAACCCGGCAGAGGCAATCCCGACGTTAAATGCAACTAAGACACAGTTGCAGGAGCTGGTAAATACAAATAACGAACTGATCGATATCTTAAAGAACAATACCATTTTCTATCAGACACCGGTTGGAAGTGACTGTGTGGCAAGATTAGAACATGCAAACAGTTCTTTAAATGGAGGCATAGAGACCTTAGATAAGATCATTGAGAACCTGCAGACATCGACTTCCCGGGATGATGCACTAAAAGCGATCAGTCAGCTTAAGGAGACGGTAACTACCTGCAAAGAGCAGATCGCAGATATAGGAACACAGATCGAGACAACGATGAATGAGCAGGTGTCCGCAGCAGCAGATGAAGCAGTCGGCAATGTAGATGCAGTGCGAAAAGCAGCGGAATCCTTTGGCGGGGCAGTTCCATCGGCACAGGCGACCATGGACAGTGTCAGCAAGGCGATGAGTTCCCTTGGAACTTCACTGACATCTATGACAAAGGTACTGCAGGGCTCTAAGGATGCCATTGGAAAAGGCATTACCGAATTAGAGGGTATGAAAGAGATCTTAGAGGAGATTGAAAAGCAAAAGAATATGAATATCTCCCAGGCGATCCAGAACTTTGTACTAGAGAAGTTCGGGGTAGATTTAAATGATTATAAGAACAGTCCGGAGACCATTGGTGAGTTCCTCTCAGCACCGGTAGAGTTAGAGACACATAAGATTTTCCCGGTAGCAAACTATGGTTCTGCACTGGCACCATTCTATTCTATTTTAGCAATGTGGGTAGGCGGACTGATCCTGGTATCGATCTTCAAATGTCGTGCATCCACGAACAAATATTTAGATATCAGTCAATATCGGCCGTTTGAACTTTATATAGGAAGATATCTGATATTTATGAATTTTGGTATTATCCAGAGTGTTATTATCTGTTTAGGAGACCTGTATCTGTTAAAGATACAGTGTCTGTATCCGGGAAGATTTATTTTTGTAGGAGTTGTGGCAGGCATAGTTTTTTCTAATATTATATATACTCTGACAATTACTTTTGACGACGTAGGAAAGGCAATCGCAGTTATTATGCTGGTACTTCAGGTAGCAGGAGCAGGTGGAACTTTCCCGATAGAGGTTACACCGGGATTTTTCAATATGATCAATCCATTCTTACCGTTTACACATGGCATGAATGCGATGCGAGATGCAGTTGCGGGACTGTACGGACATAATTATGCGATCAGCCTGTTAAAACTATTTGTATACTTCCCGATCTTCTATATCTTCGGTACTGTATTCCGTACACCGCTCATCAAGCTGAATGAATTCTTTGCTGAGCATGTGGAAAATACGGGTATTATGTAATATTAATTTATAAAGGAGGCAACGTATATGCAGGATACAAGAATTGCACCCTACGAACAACAGAAACCAAGAAAAATCAAACCTTATGAACATAAGGCACACTATTATGAGACCGACAAGATGGGGATTGTTCATCATTCCAATCACATCCGTTGGATGGAAGAGGCAAGGATGGATCTCTTAGAGCAGCTCGGTTACAGCTTTCAGCAGTTAGAGGAAGCCGAGGTCATCAGTCCGGTCGTAGCGATGGAATGTAAGTACACCAGTATGGTACATTTCCATGATACCGTGGTCATAGAAACAAAAATTTCCGATTATGACGGGGCAAAAATGACCATACAGTACCGCATGACAGATAAAAAGAGCGGGGAACTGCGAGCATTGGCAAAGAGTGAGCACTGCTTCTTAAATGCAGCGGGAATACCGATTTCTTTAAAACGTTCCTATCCGGAACTGGACACAAAATTTTTTGAAATGGTGGATGACGAAGAATGATACAGGAAAGATTAAAAGAACTCCGTGCACAGATGCAGGAGCGTGGAATAGATATTTATATTGTGCCGACCAGCGACTTTCATCAGTCCGAGTATGTCGGTGAATATTTCAAAGCCAGAAAATATATGACCGGATTTACCGGATCTGCCGGAACAGCAGTCATCACAAAAGAAGAGGCAGGACTGTGGACAGACGGACGTTATTTTATCCAGGCAGAAAAACAGTTAGAAGGCAGTACCGTCAAGCTCTTTAAGATGGGCGAGGAAGGGGTGCCAAAAGTAGAAGAGTATGTCAAAGACCATTTGACAGAAGGCTCCTGCATCGGATTTGACGGAAGGGTCATGGATGCAAAGAGTGGAGAAAAATATGCAAAAATGGCAGAGGAGAAAAAGGCAGCTCTCTATGTCAAAGAGGACTTAGTCGGAAATATCTGGAAGGACAGACCGCAACTTCCGGCAAACAAAGTCTGGATCTTAGAGGATGCCTATGCAGGAAGAAGCATGGCAGATAAGATTGCCGATGTCCGCACACAGATGCAAAAAGAAGGAGCCGACATCCATATTTTATCAAGCCTGTATGATATTGCATGGCTGTTAAATCTGCGTGGCGGAGATATTGACCATGTGCCGGTATTTTTATCCTTTGTCAGCATTGAAAAAGAGCAGATACTCCTTTTTGTCAATCCACAGATCTTAGACAAAGAGGTACAGGACTATTTAGAGAAGAACCATGTGACGATTCGCCCATATGAAGACATCTATACTTATGCACAGAATCTTCAGAAGGTCAAAGTGCTGATCAGTGCGGAAGAGACGAATTACCGGATCGCAGAGTGTATCAGAGAGCATGCAGAAGTATTAGAGGGCGAAAATCCGAGTCTGATGCTAAAAGCGGTTAAAAATGAGACAGAATTGAAAAATACCAGAGAAGCTCATTTAAAAGATGCCGTAGCCGTCACAAAATTCATGTACTGGTTAAAGACAAACATCGGTAAGGTGGAGATCAGTGAGATCTCTGCATCGGACTATTTAGAGGAACGCAGAAAAGAGCAGGAGCACTACTTAGATCTGAGCTTTGATACGATCAGTGCCTATGGACCACACGGAGCGATGATGCACTATTCTGCTACAAAGGAAAGTAATGCAGTGTTAAAGCCTGAGGGATTCTTATTAGTAGATTCCGGCGGACACTATTTAGAGGGAACGACAGATATTACAAGAACTTTTGCGCTCGGAGCACTGACCGACGAAGAAAAGCAGCATTTTACGGCAGTCTGCCGTTCTAATATGAACCTTGCAAATGCAAAATTTCTGTATGGATGCTGTGGGATCAATCTTGATATCTTAGCACGCGGACCGCTCTGGGATTTAGGCATTGATTACCGATGCGGAACCGGACATGGAGTCGGACATATCTTAAATGTGCATGAAGGACCAAATGGTTTCCGTTGGAAAATCGTGCCTGAAAGAAATGACAGCGGCAAGTTAGAAGAAGGCATGATTACCACCGATGAACCAGGGGTATATATCGAAGGAAAATACGGTATTCGTACCGAAAATGAATTAATCTGTGTAAAAGATGAGAAGAATGAGTATGGACAGTTTATGCGGTTTGAGAATATTACCTATGTTCCGATTGATTTAGATGCCATTCTCCCGGAGGAGATGAGTGCAAAAGAACGCAGAGAACTGAACGAATATCATCAGATGGTCTATGAAAAAGTGTCGCCATATCTACGCGAAGAAGAAAGAGAATGGCTAAAGACCTATACAAGACCAATATAAAAAAATGAAAAAGGGCAGGGAATGCTGCCCTTAGAAAGAGAGCATCATGGACGGAAAGTTAGTATTAGTAGACGGACACAGCATATTGAACCGGGCATTTTTTGGAATCCCGGATCTGACCAATTCCGAAGGACTTCATACCAATGCGGTCTATGGATTTTTAAATATTTTATTTAAGATTTTAGATGAGGAACAGCCGGATTATTTAACGGTTGCTTTTGACGTGCATGCACCGACTTTCCGTCATAAGATGTATGATGCCTATAAAGGTACAAGAAAGCCGATGGCAGATGAACTCAGACAGCAGGTGCCTTTGATGAAGGAGATGCTGACTGCCATGGGAGTTACGATTGTAGAAAAAGAAGGCTATGAAGCCGACGATTTGCTCGGTACGATTGCAAAACAGAGCGAAGAGCAGGGCTTAGAGGTTTCCATAGTATCGGGAGACCGTGATTTGCTCCAGTTAGCAAGTGACCATATCAAAATCCGTATTCCGAAGACTAAACGTACCGGAACGGAGATTGAGGATTATTTAGCAAAAGATGTGGTGGAAAAATATCAGGTTACACCGTTGCAGTTCATAGATGTCAAAGCACTCATGGGAGATTCTGCGGATAATATACCGGGAGTGCCGGGAATTGGTGAAAAAACGGCAACTGCCCTGATTACAGCGTATGGCAGTATTGAAAATGCCCATGACCATTTAGAGGAGATCAAACCGAACCGGGCAAAACAGAATCTGTCAGAGCATTATGACATGGCACAGATGAGCAAAGAATTAGCAACGATTGAGATCCATGCACCAATTGAGTATTCCTTAGAAGACGCAAAGTTAGGCAATCTGTTTACCGAGGAAGCCTATTTGATGTGTAAACGTTTAGAATTTAAAAATATGTTGTCAAGGTTTGATATTGATGCACCAAAGAATCTTGCAGAAGAGCATTTTACCTTTGTAACGGACAAGAAGCAGATTTCAGATATTTTTAAAAAGGCAAAAAAAGCAGGACATATCGGATGCTGTTTATTACCGGGAGAAGGCATCATCACAGAGCAGTTAAGCCTTTTTGAACAGCCAAAAGAACAGCAGGTCATTGAAGGAATGTCCATTGCCTTTTCCGAAGAAGATATCTATTATCTGTCTGCGGGAACAGAAGTAAGTGCCGAAGAACTATTAGAGGAAATACGGGAATTATCCGGTGGACAGACAAAAGTATCCGTAATGGACTTAAAAGAGACCTTAAAGACACTGCCGTTACCGGGAAATGACCGCTATTTTGATGCTTCCGTAGCAGCCTATCTGTTAAATCCATTGAAAAACGACTATCCTTATGAGGATTTGGCAAAAGATTATGCTGGTCTGATGATTCCATCGAGAACAGACCTCTTAGGAAAAGAAAGTCCGGTCAAGGCAAAGCAGGCAAAGCCGGAAGCATTCTTAAAATATATCTGTTATATGGCATATATTCCGTGGAAGACCAGAGACAGACTGTTAGAAGAACTGAACAATACAGGAATGCAGACGCTCTACGATACGATAGAACTGCCACTGGTATATACACTTTCCGATATGGAAAAAGAGGGTGTTCATGTCGATGCAGAAGAGTTGAAACGATATGGCGAAGAATTAGCTGCCCAGATCGCAGTCTTAGAAAAAGAAATCTATGAGGGAGCGGGAGAGACCTTTAACATCAACTCCCCAAAACAGTTAGGTCATATTCTGTTTGAAAAATTAGAGATGCCATATGGAAAAAAGACAAAGACCGGTTACTCCACGGCAGCGGATGTCTTAGAAAAATTAGCAGTGGAATATCCATTAGTGTCTAAAATTTTAGAATATCGCCAGCTTGCAAAATTAAAGTCCACCTATGCAGACGGACTTGCGAATTTTATAGAAGAGGACGGAAGGATTCATACGAATTTCCAGCAGACCGTCACAGCAACCGGAAGATTGAGCAGTACAGATCCGAACTTACAGAACATTCCGATCCGAATGGAATTAGGACGGATGATCCGTAAGGTATTTTTACCAAAAGACGGATATGTCTTTGTCGATGCCGATTATTCCCAGATCGAGCTTCGTATCTTAGCCCATATGTCAGGAGATGAAATGCTGATACAGGCATATCGGGAGGCACAGGATATCCACCGCATGACCGCATCGCAGGTATTCCATACCCCATTTGAGGAAGTAACGGATTTACAGAGAAGAAATGCAAAGGCAGTCAACTTTGGGATCGTTTATGGAATCAGCTCCTTTGGCTTAAGTCAGGATTTAAGCATCAGTAAAAAAGAAGCACAGGAATATATCGAAAGATATTTTGAAAGCTATCCGAAGATCAAAGAATTTTTAGACGGATGTGTGGAAAAGGCAAAAAAAGACGGATATTCCGTCACGATGTTTGGCAGAAGGCGGCCGTTGCCGGAAATCTCATCCTCGAACTTTATGCAGCGTTCCTTTGGAGAGAGGATTGCCATGAATGCTCCGATCCAGGGAACCGCAGCCGATATCATTAAAATTGCCATGAACCGTGTGCATAGAAGATTGATCGACGAAGGATTAAAATCCAGACTGTTGTTACAGGTGCATGATGAGTTACTGATCGAGGCGGCACCGGATGAAGTGGACGAAGTAAAGAAGATTTTAGATGAAGAAATGAAGGGTGCAGCAGATCTGTCAGTAGAACTTGAGATCGACACCCACACAGGAAAGAACTGGTACGAGGCAAAATAGGATGAAATTTATTGGAATTACAGGCGGTGTCGGAGCTGGGAAATCCGCAATATTAGGATATATCGCAGAACATTATAATGCAAAAGTAATGCTTGCAGATGAGATTGCCCATGATTTGATGATGCCGGGAACAAAATGTTATGATACAATAAAGGAAGTATTTGGAGCAGAGGATATTTTTTTACAGGATGGAAGTTTTGACCGTCTGAAGATGGCACAGGTCATTTTTTCGGATGAAACAAAGAGAGAGCAGATGAACGGGATCGTACATCCTGCAGTCCGGGAATATATCTTAGAAGTCTATGAAGCGGAAAAGACAAAAGGGGCACTGGATTTTCTGATCTTAGAGGCAGCCCTTTTAATTGAAGAGCATTATGATGAAATCTGTGATGAGTTATGGTATATTTATACCAGTGAAGAAAATCGTAGGGAGCGGCTTCGCGAAAACCGCGGATATTCCGATGAAAAAATAGATGGGATATTTGCAAGCCAGCTCACTGAGGAGGAATACCGCCGACATTGTGTGAAAGTCATTGATAACAATGGAAGCGTAGAAGATACAAATTTACAACTTGTAAAGATTTTTAATGAGGAGAAATAAGATGGAACCATTGGTATTTGGATTGGATATCGGAACGAGAAATGTTGTTGGAACCGTCGGATACAAAGAGGGTACAGAATTTATCGTAGTTGCACAGTACATGAAAGAACATGAGACGCGTGCGATGTTAGACGGTCAGATTCACGATATTGGAAGAGTTGCAAAAACAATTGAAACCGTAAAGCAGCAGTTAGAAGAACAGATTGGCACACCGCTTACGGAAGTCTGTATTGCTGCCGCAGGTCGTGTGTTAAAAACAGTGACCACAACGGTAGAGTATGAGTATGACGAAGAGACCGTTGTGACAAGGGAAGATATACATACGCTGGATCTGTTGGGAATTGAAAAAGCATCCGGCATTTTAAAGGAAGAGAATGATACAAAGTTCAAGTTCTACTGTGTCGGTTATTCCGTTGTAAAATATTACTTGAATGATGATATTTTTTCTAATTTAGAGGGGCATAAAGCAGACCGGATTTCCGAGGATATTATCGTAACATTTTTACCGGAAGACGTTGTGGACGGACTTTATTCTGCATGCAATTTAGCAGGATTGGAAGTTGCCAATATGACCTTAGAGCCTATCGCGGCAATTAATGTAGCGATTCCTGAGGCATTCCGTATGCTGAATATTGCGTTAGTCGATGTGGGTGCGGGAACGTCCGATATTTCCATTACCAGAGACGGAAGCATTATTGCTTATGGAATGATCCCGTTTGCAGGTGATGAGATTACGGAAATGTTAGTACAGCATTATCTGGTGGATTTCAAGACCGCAGAACATATTAAGTTAGGCTCCGGTTCTGAAAAAGAGATAGAATTTAAGGATATCATGAGTATTTCTCATACGATCCCGGCAAAGGAGGTATGGGATATCACAGAGGAATTAGTAGACCGGATCACAACCTCTGTCGCAGAGAAGATCAAGGCATTAAACGGTGATAAATCGGTCAGTGCGACCTTTGTAGTCGGCGGTGGCGGAAAAATCCACGGTTTTACGGAAATGTTAGCGGATAAATTAGGACTTCCGCATGAGCGTGTGGCACTTCGTGGAGAAGAGGTATTGCAGGAAGTACATTTTGAGCAGACGGATATTCAGAAAGATCCGTTGTTAGTAACACCGATCGGTATCTGCCTGAATTATTATGATCAGAAAAATAACTTTATTATGATTCATTTTAATGGGGAACGCATGAAACTCTATGACAACAGCAAGCTGACGGTTGTGGATGCGGCAATGCAGGCAGGATTCCCAAATGACCAGCTTTTCCCAAGAAGAGGAAAAGAAGTGAATTTCATGGTCAATGGAAGACCAAGGATTCTAAGAGGACAGAGCGGAGAATCTGCCGTTGTACGGATGAATGGAAAGGTTGTCAATATCAATACTCCGTTAGAGGCAAACTGTGAGATCGTCATTGAACCGTCTACGATCGGAGAAGATGCAGCAGGTACGGTAGAACAGTTAGAAGAATATACAGAGTCTACGATCGTATTTGAGGTCAATAAAAAGACTGTAATCTGCCCACGGTTTGTAGAGGTCAACGGTGTCTTAGAGCCGCCATCTTACCGGATACAGGAGGGTGACAGGATCGAGCTGCGCAATTATTATACGATAGGACAGCTTGTGGAGTTCATGGATGTGGAACTGGATTTAGATCAGGAGATTTTAGTAAATAACCGGGATGCAGATATGGCAACGTTAGTCTATGAGAATTTTTCCGTAGAGTGGACGGTGGTAGAGACCAGAACACATATTGAGGATCTTGCACAGGACGAGGCTGCACCGGAGGAACCGGCAGTTTCTGAAAGCGGAAAAGAAATAGAAGCAGCATCCGAGGGAGCACAGACAGAAAGTGAACCGGCAGCCACACCGGAAGAGCCGGTAAAGGAAGAGAAAGAAGAACCGGCAGGCATTCAGGTCATCGTAAATAAAGAGCCAATCTTTATGAGTGGAAAAGCAGAATACATTTATGTAGATGTATTTGACTATATAGAGTTTAATCTGAATGATTCGAGAGGACGGAATATCGTCACACATCTGAACGGACAGAACACAGAGTATACGGCACCACTAAAAGATGGCGATGTCGTAGATATTTATTGGGAAGAGAATAACTGATGGAAATATGTAGTATAGCAAGTGGCAGCAGTGGCAACTGTATCTGTGCGGGAACGCAGAATTGTCATTTGATGATCGATGCCGGAATTAGTGGAAAGAGAATTGAAGCGGGGCTGAACTCCGTGGGATTGAAAACAGCAGAGATGGAAGGAATCCTGATCACGCATGAACATTCTGACCACATCAGTGGTTTAGGAGTCATTGCAAGAAGATATGGACTTCCGATCTATGGGACGAAGGGAACGTTAGAGGCGATTGCCAATACGCCTTCTGTTGGGAAGATAGACCCGTCTTTGTACCGTGTCTTAGAGCCGGATATGGATATTACGATCGGAGAGATCGTCGTGCATCCGGTACGCATTTCGCACGATGCGGCAGATCCGGTTGCCTATATTTTAAAAAATGAAAATCATAAGATCGCCATTATCACGGATTTAGGCATCTACGATGATTATTTGATTGAAAAATTACAGGGGCTGGACATTTTACTGTTAGAGGCAAATCACGATGTGCGCATGTTAGAAGCCGGGAGCTATCCTTATCCGTTAAAACGAAGGATATTAGGCGAGCGGGGGCATCTTTCGAATGAAGTGTCCGGGCAGCTTTTAGGAGAACTGCTCCATGATGATATGAAAGCCGTAATTTTAGGGCATTTAAGTAAAGAAAATAATTATGCAGAGCTGGCATATGAGACCGTGCGTCAGGAAGTCACATTAGGAGAAAATCCATATAAGGGAAATGATTTCCCGATATATGTGGCAAAACGCAATGAACCAATGCCGATGCTTTGTGTATAAAAACAGACTGTATCAGCAGTCAGGAAGAATAAAACAGAGAGGAAATCAAAAATGGAAACATCAGCAAATAAGACAATTATCACAGTAGTAGGAAAAGACACCGTAGGTATTATTGCAAAAGTCTGCACCTATCTTGCAAACAACCGTGTAAACGTTATGGATATCTCACAGACCATCGTGCAGGGATTTTTTAACATGATGATGATCGTAGATCTGAGTGGAACAGAAAAACCATTTGCCGACATCTCAAAAGAGTTAGCACAGATTGGCGAAGAGATTGGCGTTGATATCAAATGCCAGAGAGAAGAAATTTTTGAAAAAATGCACAGAATCTAAGGAGAGATACCATGATTAATATATGGGAAGTAAATGAAACAAATAAGATGATCGAGCATGAGAATTTAGACGTGCGTACCATTACGTTAGGTATCAGTCTGCTCGATTGTATTGATACGGATTTAGCAAAGGTCAATGAAAATATCTACCGCAAGATCACAACGGTTGCAAAAGACCTTGTGAAAGTAGGAAAAGAGATTGAAAACAAATACTGTATTCCGATCGTAAATAAAAGAATCTCGATCACACCGATTTCTTTGATCGGTGCTTCTGCGTGTAAGACACCGGAAGACTATGTGACGATCGCAAAAACACTCGATGATGCAGCCCGCGAGGTAGGAGTAAACTTCATCGGCGGTTATTCTGCATTGGTTTCTAAAGGAATGACAAAAAGTGATGAGCTGTTGATCCGTTCTATCCCACAGGCACTTGCCGAGACAGAATATATCTGCAGTTCCGTCAATGTCGGTTCCACAAAGACCGGGATCAACATGGATGCCGTCAGACTGATGGGAGATGTCATTTTACAGGCAGCAGAATATACGAAGGAGAATGATTCCTTAGGATGTGCCAAATTAGTAGTGCTTTGCAATGCACCTGATGATAACCCGTTTATGGCAGGAGCATTCCATGGAGTGACCGAGGCAGACGCGATCATCAATGTCGGTGTATCAGGACCTGGAGTTGTTAAGACGGCATTAGAAAAAGTGCGTGGCGAGAATTTTGAAGTGCTTTGTGAGACGATCAAAAAGACAGCATTCAAAGTTACCAGAGTCGGCCAGCTTGTAGCACAGGAGGCTTCCAGAAAATTAGGAATCCCGTTTGGAATTATCGATCTGTCCTTAGCACCGACACCGGCAATCGGAGATTCCGTTGCAGAGATCTTAGAGGAGATCGGTTTAGAGTATGCAGGAGCACCGGGAACGACAGCGGCACTTGCACTTTTGAATGACCAGGTAAAAAAGGGTGGTGTCATGGCATCCTCTTACGTTGGAGGCTTAAGCGGTGCGTTTATTCCGGTCAGCGAGGATCAGGGAATGATCGACGCGGTAACGGCAGGAGCGTTATCCTTAGAAAAATTAGAGGCAATGACCTGCGTATGTTCCGTAGGACTTGATATGATCGCAATTCCGGGAGATACCAGGGCAACGACAATTTCAGGAATTATTGCAGATGAAATGGCAATCGGTATGATCAACCAGAAGACAACGGCAGTCCGTATTATTCCTGTTATCGGAAAAGGGGTTGGCGAAACCGTGGAATTTGGCGGATTGTTAGGTTATGCACCGATCATGCCGGTCAATAAATATTCCTGTGATGCATTTGTAAACCGTGGCGGAAGAATTCCGGCTCCGATCCACAGCTTTAAGAACTAACATGATCAAAGCAGTTATTTTTGATATGGATGGTGTGTTGATCGACACCGAAAAATATTATATACAGCTTGGGATGGACATCACAAAAGAGATGGGCTATGAGATTCCAAGAGAAGTCTTTTTATCCATGCGAAGCCTGAACCGGAAATTTTCCAAGCCGATGCTGTTAGAAAAGTACGGAGAGGACTTTGACTTTGAATATTTTCATGCAGAGCGTAGAAAGCGGCTTCGTGCAATTTTAGAAAGCCGTGGCATAGAGAAAAAGCCGGGCGTGGATGAAGTGTTAAGTATTTTAAAAAGAGAAGGTTTGCAGACGGCAGTTGCAACGGCAACGGATATGGAACGTGCAAGTTCTTATCTGTCACAGATTGGCGTTTTAGAAAAATTTGACCGGATTTTAAGTGTGTCGAATGTCAAAAACGGCAAACCGATGCCGGATGTCTATTTAGAGGCGTGCAGGCAGTTAGAAAAAGAACCGTCCGAGTGTATTGCGGTCGAGGATTCTCCAGTCGGGGTACGGTCTGCTTATGCGGCAGGGCTGAGGGTGGTTATGGTGCCGGATTTAACGCAGCCGGAGGAAGAGATTCAGCCATTTTTGTCGGGTGTGGCACAGAGACTTCCGGAGGTGGCAGAGTACGCAAAGATTTTATAAAATTTATTTATAAGAGTGACTAATAGAATTAAGTAAATAATTTAATACTACTAATAAGGCTCCTTTCATTGAAAAGGGGTCTTATTTCATGTTAATATAGAAAAAGTTAGAGCATCTAAATGCCACGCTTTGTGGGCAATCATAAGTAGGAGGATTATATTCATGGAAATGAGATCAATCGAAAAAGAATTACAGAACAATTCTTATCCTGGACGTGGGATTATTATCGGTAAGTCACCAAATGGAAAATATGCAGTGACGGCTTATTTTATTATGGGAAGAAGCGAGAACAGCCGTAACCGTGTCTTTGTGACAGAAGGAGAAGGCATCCGTACAGAAGCATTTGACCCATCGAAGCTGAGTGATCCAAGCCTGATCATCTATGCACCGGTGCGTGTATTAGGAAATAAGACCATTGTCACAAACGGAGATCAGACTGATACGATCTATGAATTAATGGATAAACAGCAGACATTTGAGCAGGCACTCAGAACCAGAGAGTTTGAGCCGGATGCACCGAACTATACACCTCGTATTTCCGGTATTATGCATGTGGACAAGGGTTCTTACAACTATGCAATGTCTATTTTAAAAAGCAACAACGGTGACCCTTCTTCCTGCAATCGTTATACCTTTGCATATGAAAATCCAAAGAGCGGCGAAGGACATTTTATACATACCTATATGGGGGATGGCAATCCGCTGCCAAGTTTTGAGGGAGAACCGGAACTGATCGCCGTTTCAGATGATATCGAAGAGTATACCAATCTGCTCTGGAACAGCTTAAATGAGGACAACAAAGTATCTTTATTTGTAAGATATATTGATATTGAAAATGGAACTTACGAGACAAAGATTGTAAATAAGAATCAGAGATAGAGGAGAAACCATGAGAGAATTAGAATTAAAATACGGATGCAATCCAAATCAGAAACCTTCAAGGATCTACATGGAAGAGGGAGAACTTCCAATTAAGGTTTTAAACGGAAAACCGGGATATATCAACTTTTTAGATGCATTTAACGGCTGGCAGTTAGTCAAGGAATTAAAAAAAGCAACCGGACTTCCGGCAGCAACTTCTTTTAAACATGTATCACCGGCAGGCGCAGCAGTCGGACTCCCGATGAGTGATGTGGAAAAGAAAATTTACTGGGTAGACGATATGGATATGGAGTTTACTCCACTTGCAAATGCCTATGCAAGAGCCAGAGGAGCTGATCGTATGTCCTCTTTTGGAGATTTTATCTCCTTATCAGATGTCTGCGATGTTGCAACCGCAAAGATCATCAAAAGAGAAGTGTCCGATGGTGTGATCGCACCGGGATATGAGCCGGAAGCTCTTGAGATTTTAAAAGCTAAGAAAAAAGGCAATTACAACGTTATTGAAATTGATGAGAACTATGTTCCAAAGGAACTTGAGAGAAAAGAAGTCTTTGGTATTACGTTTGAGCAGGGAAGAAATGAATTAAAGATTGATGAGAATTTCTTCTCTGATATCGTAACCGAGAACAAGGAAATTCCGGAATCTGCAAAGATTGATTTGGCAATTTCCATGATTACATTAAAGTATACACAGTCCAATTCCGTATGTTATGCAAAAGGTGGACAGGCAATCGGAATCGGTGCAGGACAGCAGTCCCGTATCCACTGTACGCGCCTTGCAGGAAGCAAAGCGGATAACTGGTGGCTCCGTCAGTCTCCACAGGTTTTAGGTTTACAGTTTGTGGACGGCATCGGAAGAGCAGACCGTGACAATTCCATCGACTTATATATCGGTGAAGATTACAGGGATGTCTTAGCAGATGGTGCATGGGAAAAAATCTTCAAAGTAAAACCGGAGGTATTTACGAGAGAAGAAAAACGTGCATGGTTAGATCAGTTAGAAGACGTGGCACTTGGCTCCGATGCATTCTTCCCATTCGGAGATAACATCGAACGTGCTCATAAGAGCGGTGTAAAATATGTGGCTGAGCCGGGCGGTTCTATCCGTGATGACAATGTCATTGAAACCTGTAATAAATATGGAATGGCGATGGCATTTACCGGAATTCGTCTGTTTCATCATTAAAAATTCATCATATCGGCAAAAGGCGGAGCGAATGCTCCGTCTTTTGTTGTCATCACAGGTTTTACAATATAAAGACCATAAAATAAACACATTTACTTATAAAATAGTACTATTTGAAACTCATACAAAACAGTAGAATATAAATAAGGTAAAAATAGAAAGAAAGAGGAAAAGAAAAGTCATGATTGAAAATGAATGGGACAAACTCTTAAAAATCCATACCACAGGAAGGGATGACTCTAATGCAGATCAATATCGCTATCCTTATGAGCCGACCCCGTATTCGGTGTTAGAGCGATTGGGAAATTCAGGCTGGATCCGAAAGGAGAATACACTTCTTGATTATGGATGCGGCAAAGGGCGGGTAGATTTTTTTCTGTCCTATCAGACACGTTGTCGTTCTATTGGTATTGAATATAATGAACGGATTTATGCAAAGGCAGTAGAAAATAAAGAGACTGCCATATCAGCGGAACGGGTAAATTTTATCGTGGTAAATGCGGAGCAGTTTTCTTTGCCGGTGGAAGTGGACTGCATTTATTTTTTCAATCCTTTTTCTTTGGAAATTTTACGGAAAGTGATGGCGCGTATCCGGGAATCCTATTATGAAAAACCGAGACGGATGCAACTGTATTTTTATTATCCGTCAGAGGAATATATGGCATATCTTATGACCGTGGAGGAACTGACATTTTTAGATGAAATTGACTGTAGGGATTTATTTTCAGGAGATAATCCGAGAGAGCGGATTGTCATTTTTGAATTATAAAAATATTCATATGGAAGTCAAAATAAAATATCAGTTGAAGATAATCTGTGTTCTATCTCGTTATAGCAAACAGAGAAATATAATATGGAAAGTATTGACAAATACGTTTGGATACACCATTGTACTAATTAAATAATACAGAAGTGCAAAAAAGGAGGATGTTGTGGAACCATTAATCAGAGTACAGAACTTAATGAAGATATACAATCCGGGTGAAAATGAAGTAAGGGCTTTGGATGATGTGTCTTTGGATATCGGACAGGGAGAATTTGTGGCAATTATCGGACAGTCAGGCTCCGGAAAATCCACCTTTATGAATATGTTAGGTTGTCTGGATGTTCCGACTTCCGGTCACTATTTTCTGAATGGAAAAGATGTGTCCTCCCTGAGTGATGATGAGTTATCCGAAATCCGAAATCAGGAAATAGGATTCATTTTTCAGGGTTTTAACCTGATCCAGAATCTGACAGCATTAGAAAATGTAGAACTGCCGCTGATTTATCGGAATGTTCCGGCGGCGGAGCGCAGAAGACTTTCGGAGGAATCCTTAAAGCGGGTCGGATTAGAAAAACGTATGGATCACAAACCTACGGAAATGTCAGGAGGGCAGCAGCAAAGAGTTGCCATAGCCAGAGCGTTAGCGGCGGCACCGCCCCTGATCCTAGCGGATGAGCCAACGGGAAATCTGGATTCTAAATCGAGCCGTGAAATCATGGATATTTTAAGAAAATTGCACACCGAAGGAAGAACCGTCATTTTAATTACACATGATGACAAGATTGCGCAGTCAGCAAAGCGGATCATCCGGATTATGGATGGAAAAATCGAGTCGGACAGTGGCATGGCAGACCCAAAGAGCATGGAGGAAGAAAATGGAGAAAAATAATAAGAAGAAAAAGAAGTGGAAAATTATTTTGCCGGTTGCAGTAGTAGTGATTCTTGTCATTGTATTCGTGCAGAAAGGGAAAGGCAGTTCTGAAGCAGTGCAGGAAGTTGAGACAGCAAAGGCAGAAAAAGGAAATATTACAGCAGAATTAGAGACAAGCGGAACGATTGGCAGTGAAGATGTGCGTACTTATTCCTCACCGGTCAATGCAGAAATTGCAACTGCCAATTTACAGGTGGGAAAACCGGTAAAAAAAGGAGAGCCCCTGATAACATTTCAGACAGGTTCCTTAGAAAAAAGTTATAACATTTCACAATTACAGAACAAAGCAAGTGATGCGGCAAATCAGAAATCTTTAGAAATGAGTGCTAAGGGAAGTGAGCAGGCAGCACAGGCAGATTCTAAGATCCAATCGATTGATGATCAATTAAATAGTTTGAATGGTCAGATTTCAGAGTTGACGGCGCAGATGGAGCAGAGTAAAAATGCTGCAACAGAAGCAGGTAATTTAGACAAAGAGATCACAGAGTTAGACAAGCGGTCAGAGGAACTGAAAAATAAGAAGGATCTGACCAAAGAAGAGCAGAAAGAATTAGAAAAGATACAGAAAGAAAAAAATAAAAAACAGGAACAGAGAAAAGCCTATGGCGATGTGACGGCAAAAGTCAGTGAGTTAGAGAACCAGTTGAAAAGCATGCAGTCGCAGGCAGAAAGTTTACAGGGAAGCAAAGCAGAGGAACAGTCTAAAAAGGCAGCCGGAGAAGCCTCGGTTTTAACAGATGCGGAAAAACAGGGAATCGCTTCCTCGCAACAGGCGGCAAAGTTGACCTTATCACAGTCAGCAGATTCATTAGAAGAAGCCAAAGCAGGAATTCAGGCAGAATTTGATGGGATCGTTACTTCAACAGAGGTAGCAGCAGGAAGTGCCGTACAGGAAGGTGCACCGATGTTTTCGATTGCAGATGCATCCAAAATGTGTGTGGATTTTAAAGTGTCTAAATACAATCTGACCAGTTTACAAGTAGGACAGAAAGTAACCATTACTTCCTTAGACCGAAAGTATCAGGGAAGTGTTACGAATATAGGAAAGGTAGCAGAAAAAACAGAGCAGGGTGCAGCAATGGCAACCGCCAGAGTGCATATTGACAATCCGGATGATAATCTGATTATTGGCTTGGATGCAAAGTTAAAAATCGAACTTGGGAAAAAGACAGATGTTTTAAAAGTGCCGATTGCAGCAGTAAATAGTGACTCAAAGGGTGATTTTGTCTATGTACTCAGTCAGGAGAAACTTCAGAAAAAATATGTAAAGACAGGAATTTCTTCTAAAAAGAATATTGAGATTATCGAAGGACTCAAAGAGGGAGAAAAGGTAGTGACAACAATTGACACCACGATTGAGGATGGAATGAAAGCGGCAGAGAAGAAATAGGAGGCAGGAATGTCACAGTTTTTAGAATATTTGAAAATGGCAGTTGCCAATATCAGAGCAAATAAAATGCGTTCGCTGTTGACAATGCTTGGAATTATCATAGGAATCTCATCTGTGATATTGATTATGTCTGTAGGTAACGGAGCAAAAAATATCATTACGGATGAAATGGCAGACATCGGAATTAACCAGATTGCTATTTATTCCTATGATGATACAAATTCCTATGATATTACACAGGAAGATATCGATGCATTATACGATGGGGTAAAAGGTATCCGTGCAATTTCGGCAGGATATGGTGCAGAAGGAAGCGTGATGACGCAAAAAGGCGAGTTCAAAGCAAATATCAATGGAAAAATGCCGGATTACCAGTATTTTTCTAAAAATGGAATGTTAAAAGGCAGATATTTTACAAAAAAAGAGTATCTCGCGGGTCAGCCGCTTGCAATCATTGGTGAAAAAGATGCGGTCAGGATCTTCGGTTCCACGGATATTGTAGGAAAAGAACTGGATGTCACATTATATGGAAAAGAAATGGGACTGACGATCATTGGTGTGGAAAAGGCTTCCGAGGACTCTATGTTTTCCTTTACTTATGAAAACTCACCAATTGAGCTTCAGATCCCGCTGATAACATTTTCAACCATGTATGGCATGGATACAGAGAGTTTTTGGCAGATCATGATTTTAACGGAAGAGGGAGAAGATACCTATCGTATTGCTTCGGAAGCGTCGAATCTGTTAGAACGCAGACATCAGTGCAGTGGAGAAGATATTTATCAGGTGGAAAATTTTAGTGATTACATGACCACAGTCGATAAGGTTATCGGTATTGTGACAACGTTAGTATCTTTTGTGGCGGCAATTTCTTTGTTAGTCGGTGGTATTGGTGTCATGAATATCATGCTGGTATCCGTAACAGAACGTACGAGAGAGATTGGAATCCGAAAAGCACTTGGCGCAAAGACGAAGTCGATCATGCTCCAGTTTCTGTCTGAGTCTGCCATCATTACACTGATCGGTGGAGTTGTGGGAATTTTGTTAGGGATCGGCGGGGCATTTGGCGTTGCAAAAGTGATCGCCATGATACAGCCGGCATTTGCATTTACGCCATCGGTCAGTCCGGCAGCCGTGCTAGTTACAACGCTGTTTTCCATTGGAATCGGAATCTTCTTTGGAATCTATCCGGCAAAGAAAGCGGCAGGGCTCAGCCCGATTGAAGCGTTGCGGAGAAATTAGGTATCTCTATAATTTCCAAATATTTTTGTTTGTCCTTATTTGTGAGAGTACGAAAAGCATTGAGCAGTGGTAAAAACTAACGTATATACGTTATACAAAATGACACATATAACGAAAAACTATTAATATATATTGCAAAACTAACGCTAAAACGTTATGCTAAAAACCAAGTATGAATGAACAAAGAGAATGGAGAGGAAACGAACGAAAAAGAAGTATATCGTCATTCCGGCTGCCGCACTCGATTTATTAGGGATCGGTACCGGAGCAGTTCTTGCAAATGATAAGATCAAACTCATAGATGACAAGGTAGTCATCAAAGCGGGAACAAAGATGGATTTAGATATCAGCAAATATGTGGATGTACCAAAGAGTAAATTAAAAAAGCTGAAGATTGACACAAGCAAAGTAGATACCTCCAAAGTCGGAGAGTATGAAATGACCGTTACATACAAAGAACAGGTGCTGACATTAAAAGTCAAGGTCACAGATACCTTAGCACCGGTGATCGAGAAACCGAAGAAAGCATTAAAAGCAAAGGTCGGAGAAGAAGTATTTATCGAAAAAATGGCACTTTCCGTAAAAGAGGCATCGGATTACACACTGACTTTTGAAGATGGAAAAAACATGACGGTGTTTGACACCCCCGGAAAAGTCAAAAAGAAAGTCATCGCGACCGATATCTATAACAATACCAGTGAGATAGAACTGACCTTTAAAGTAGCGGATGAGAATGCACCGGTCTTTGAAGGCTATGGAACCAAGGACAGAACGGTATATTTAGAGAACGGTGTCGACCTGATGGACGGAGTCTTTGCGAAAGATGCCGAGGACGGAGACCTCACGGATAAGATCAAAGTAAGCAAAGTCGATACCTCCACCTTGGGAGAAAAAGAAGTGACTTATACGGTAGAGGACAGTACGGGAAATGTAAGTACCCTGACGATCAAACTGACGATCGAGAGTGTATTAGAGGAACTGGATCAGACCATGTATGCAACCACGGCAGTGAGCATCCGCAGCACTTCCAGTGCCGAGGGCGAAAAATTAGGGGACTTATCCTTCGCACAGGAAGTCCATGTAATCGGACGGGATAAGAATACCGGCTGGTACCGGATCGAGCATGAAGGCGGTTCCGCGTGGGTATCCGACTCGTATTTATCCGATAGCAAACCGACAGTCCGGACACCATCGAACAACCAGCAGAGTGCAAGTGCAGGCAAAAGTAAAGCGGCAGCGGCAGACAGTAACTGTGCAGCAGATTGTAATTGTGACTGTGGTTCGGACTGCGATTGTGCAACAGATTGTCAGGCTGATTGTGTTTGTGCAGATTGTGACTGTTCTGCTTGTGAGCCAGCAACTGATTGTTTAAATTGTGATGATTCTGTTACTTTTTGTGACTGTGGAGATTGTTGGATAGGTTTTTAATTATTTTGTAACTGGATAGACAGTATTCATGCATCTTAGTACAAAGTGATTAAGATGCATTTTTCATAAAGGAGTTTTGGTATGTTTAGTTTAAGTCCGTGGATTTTTGCAACAGAGAATTGTAATTTAAGATGTCCCTATTGTTTTGAAGGTCATGTTAATAAGAACATGAGTAAAGAAGTCTGGAGTGCAACATCGGAGCATTTTATTCAGTTAGTACAGGATCATGTGATCCGCCGTACCCATTGGAGGATCTCAGGAGGAGAACCGTTCATGGTTTTTGATACCTGGAGAGAATTTCCACTATATATGAAAAAAGTATTAGGGGGCAACTTTAACGCAGGTATCATATCCAATTTTACACTGCTGAATGATGAGATCGTAAGATATCTTGTGGAAAATAATATTGGCTGCGGGGTATCACTGGATGGCACGATCCACTCTAAGGTTGATATCAACGGTAATTCTACATCTAAAAAAGTAATGGAGAATCTCGAATGGTTTTTAGATGAGGGTGGCCGCTGCAATATTCTTACCGTGTTGACAGATACCAATGTGGAAACAGGTGAGATTTTAGACCTTGCAAAATTTGTAGTAAAACATGATCTGCCATGGCAGGTAAATTCAGATATTTTTGTAATGTTAGGCAATGATTACATTGAGCAGATGTATCAGGATGTCATTGAAGCGATCGAGTACCTGACAAAGTCGGGTTATAATATGAAAAAGTTTAGTTTTCAGTTCTTAAGACCATGTTCTTCCTGTACGGATGGCTGCCAGGCAGGCCGGAGGCTGTTAAGCATCCATACAGATGGAAGCATTTATCCGTGCCAGACCTGCGAGGGAGATCCGATCGCAAATATCATGACCTGTGATAATATCGTCAATGCATTAAAAAGACAGACGGCTTACCCGATCGGCTACAACTATGAAAGACCGGAGGCATGCCACCCGGATCGCTGTACGGCTTCCTTTCATTGTAAGGGCTCCTGCAAGTTAAACATGGCTCCGGGAGATGAGAATCCGAAATGCCAGTTGATCCGGAGAATCCATCAGTATTTTGTAAGTAATGGGTATTATGCACATTAGGGGTGGGGAGTTGGGGGTGAAAGGAGAAATTGAAAATTTACTTTACGATTTTTCTTTACAACCAGAATAAGAAATAAAACAACAAATTATAATGAAAATAAATTGGAAAATAATCTGGTAATAATATTGATTTTTTTTACCTCTTCTGCATATACTATAAGTAGAATAAAGTACCGGAGGTGTTTATTATGGCACTTGCAACAGATTTTTTACAAAGCCTGGTTCCTATTTCACAATTTAATAAAGGTCAGGCAGCAAAGATATTTGATCGACTTCACTCTGAGAAAGAGTTAATTGTTTTAAAGAATAATCAACCCTCAGCAGTCATATTATCACTGGAAGAATATACCAGATTAACGGAGATAGAAGAGGATTATTTTCTTCTATTGGAGGCAAACAGGCGTATAGAAGAAAATGGGGATAAGAAGACTGTTTCATTGGATTCTGTGATGGATCATCTTGGAATCAGTAAAGAAGAACTATTGGATGCGGAGGATGCAGATATCGAATGACGTGGGAGATTGAGTTTTTAGAAGAAGCAGAAAAATGAAGAGATAGACATGGGTTGTAATCGGTATCAAAAGAGGAAAAATTATGGGAATTTTTATTGAAATTATGAAAATTGTGCTTCCAACTATTGTTGGAGGTATTTTTACTTTTCTTATAACGAAATATACATATAACAAAAATGTACCCTTAGATAAATTGGAAATTGCTTATAATCGAATTTATTGTCCACTTTATCAATTATTATATGGTAAAAAGTTAGAAGAAGCAAAATTGGATATAACAAAAATTTCCTTTTATCTTCAAAAGTACAATAAATACGTTGATAGAACCACATTGAAAGCATTTGATTTATTTTGTAAATGTAAAGATGAAGAAACATTATTAAACTTTAAAAACAATATATATAATAAAAATACTTACCTTCGTAGAAGACTTGGGTATTTAGAACCAGGAATCTGGCAAATGTATGCATATTCTCCAAAATCAGAGAAATCAACCATTAGAATTGGAGTGGAACTTTTAACATGTTATATATTTGTTATTTTAGTAAGCGTTACAAGAGGCTTTTTTCAAGCAATAGGACTAATAAGCGTTATTGTTCTGTTGCTAATTATTATAATAGAAATGATATGCAAGTTTTTCCGTTATCTTCGTTATAGAAAAAGAGAACGAAGTCGTAGATCTTAATATAAAATGACTGTCAATATAGTTTGGCAGTCATTTTATGTTGTAGTAGCTTTATTAGTTAATAGAGAGTGCAGTCGAAGTTGGATTTTAAGAGCGGTTTCGAAAGTGTAAAAATTTTAAAGTTTCGAAAGTGGTGAGCAGATGAAGACAATTATTCGAAAAAGATATTTAGAAAGGATGAAGGCATTAAAAGATACTCCTGAATAAGAAAAATTATCTGTTTGTTGATGAAGTGCAGTTGTGTCCTAAATTTGAATTGGCAATTAACAGTCTGTATTCAAAAAATAAATATGATATTTATGTGACTGGATCAAATGCATTCTTACTTAGTGCCGATCTGGATCGAACAACATATATCAAAGAGGTATATGAAACGATCGTGAATAGAGATCTGGTACAAAAATATAATTTGCCGGATACACAGGTTCTGCGTCAATTAAGTGAGTTTTTGATGGATAATATCAGTAATCTTACATCGCCCAATAAAATAAGTGATATTTTAAAAGCACATGATGTAGCAACCAATCATGTGACCATAGGAAAATATATTAAATACTTATATTCAAGTGAGTGACAATATTTCTGCTCAGGCGACTTTTGAAAGAGAGTATTCGCCATTACTACAGATAAGGGATGTTTTTCCAAAGATGATCATAGCGCGAACAAAACATCCGAAATACACCTATGAAGGAATTGAGGTGTGCGATATTGTGGAGTGGCTGTTAGACGAATCATAAAAATTGAAATATTAATATGAAGAACAAGAATGGTAGTGTGTATATAGATAAGTAATATACAGCACCATTATTTTTATGATAGAATAAATAGGAATTAAAAAATCACACATATGAGGAGAATTTATTTATGGCAGTTACTTTAAAAGGTATTACAGAGGATAATTTTATTGATGCATTCAATTTAAAATTGAAAAAAGATCAGGAAGAATTTGTTTCTCATCCTATCCGTAGTCTTGCACAGGCGTATGTTTATCGTGATCAGTGTCAGCCGTTTGGAATTTATGAGGATGACCGGATGGTCGGATATATGATGGTGATCTATGACTATGATGTTCCGGAATATGATATCTGGCACATGATGATAGATGAGACACAGCAGGGCAAAGGCTATGGAAAAGCAGCATTGAAACTGATATTGGATTATATTGAAGAGAAGCCTTTTGGTAATTCTGACAGGGTCGTTCTTACCTGCAATAAAAACAATACCTATGCGCTTAATATGTATAAATCCTTGGGATTTGAAATGACAGGGAATGAGGACGAGGATGAATTGGAACTTGCATTAACGGTATAGTGGTTCATACATCCTGGAGTTTACTTAGGAGCCTAATTGATGTATGCGAGGACGTACGTTGTAATAAACATTACGAAGGAATTCACAAATGCTAAACATTGACAGAAAGAACAGCTTTTTTGTCGATGTTTTTTGTATATTAAAAAATGTCATTGTAGACTGTTGTAAGTCATTTTAATACAATAAAAATATGGTTAAAATATTAGCGGAAAAGAAGTACAATGATTATTTGAACATATAAATAAGTCTATATCGGTTGAGAAACTTAAGTTGTGACGAAGCATGCGATAGACTGAAACAATCGATTGAGATTATATTAGTTTATTATATGTTCCGTCATTGTATTGTGATGATTGGAGTGTTATAATATGTGTGAGGAAAAGAAAGAGGAGGAATCTGATATGAGCGCAACAATGAATATTGAAAGACCATGTACGATATTGGAATCATTAGAAAAATCATGCCAGGAAGTAAAAATGATGCGTGAAGGTAAGATTCCAAAACGCAGTTGGAATGACTTGAAAAATCGCATGAAAAAAGAAGTAACAGAGGATGAATAATAAATGCAATTTGAGATTATACCGACAAAACAATTTGAAGATGATCTACGTTATTATTTGAAAAAGAAAAAGTTCAAACACATATTGGAGGATGTGGATGATATAGTAAAAGAACTAGAAAAGGGAAATCTTCTTGGCGATGCAATTCCGGGATTGGTTTTTGATGATAATGAAACGGTAAAAGTTCGCATTGCTAATACAGATACAAGAGTTGGGAAGTCTAATGGGTATCGAATGATTTACTATGTTGTTAAAAATGATTATGAGATTTACTTGTTGACCATATATTATAAGAAAGAAGATAATAAAATTCCAAGTAATAAGGAGATTGAAGCGTTAGTAAAGGAATACTGTTTATAGGAGTTGAGTTTTAAATCATATCTTGGGATAAATACAAAATCTCAATAAACATATTGTATCTCACAAAAGCATAGAGTACAATAATATAGGAAAAAGAGCAGGCACCAATGGAAAACATTGTTTTCTACTGGTGCTCCTTTCACGTTTTAAAAGTAGTATATTAAGGGATGATCAGAAAATGGAACAAAAGAAAAGTTATGAGATTGACATGTGTAACGGTCCGATCTTAAGCAAAATGCTGCTGTTTACGATACCGTTGATGTGTTCTAGTATGCTGCAGCTATTGTTTAATGCAGCGGATATTGTTGTGGTGGGCAGATATGCGGGCGATAATTCGTTAGCAGCAGTGGGGTCTAACACGTCATTGATCGGATTGCTGACGAACTTATTTTTAGGACTGTCCATTGGTGCAAACGTTTTGGTGGCACGTTATTATGGAGCAAAAAGAGAGGAAGAGTTAAAACAGACAGTACATACTGCAATATTGTTAAGTATTTATAGTGGAATTATCTTAACGGTGCTTGGCTGTTTTGGTGCAAAACAGATTTTGATATGGATGCAGACACCAAAAGAGGTGCTGCATTTAGCGGCACTCTATTTGCGGATTTATTTTCTGGGGATGACGGCAACCATGGTCTACAATTTTGGCAGTGCGATCCTGCGTGCAGTGGGCGACACTAAACGGCCACTGTATTATCTGTTTGGAGCGGGAGTAGTCAATGTTATCTTAAATCTGCTCTTTGTCATCGGATTTCACTTGGATGTGGCAGGAGTTGCCATGGCAACCGTGATTTCACAGTGCATTTCCGCAGGTCTGGTGCTTCGGTGTCTGATCAAAGAAAAAGGAGTAATCCGCTTAGAAATCAGACAGCTTCACATTCATAAGGACAAATTTTTAGGAATCTTAAAAATCGGACTGCCGGCAGGAGTACAGGGAATTATTTTCTCGTTATCCAATGTTGTGATACAGTCCTCCATTAATTCCTTTGGAGCCGTTACGGTTGCCGGTAATTCAGTGGCGGCCAATATTGAGAGTTTTGTCTACTTTGCCATGAACGCATTTCATCAGGCAACCATCTCATTTACCGGTCAGAATATGGGAGCAGGAAATTATAAGCGGATCAATAAGATTGTGATCACGGGAGAAATCTGTGTGACCGTGGTAGGGCTGGTGTTAGGAAATCTGGTGGTATTTTTCGGACATCCACTGCTTAGCATTTATTCTTCCAGCAGTAAAGTCATTGCAGCGGGGATGGTCCGCTTAAAAGTAGTTTCCGTGACCTATGCATTATGCGGAATGATGGATGTGATGGTCGGTGCATTGCGTGGGATCGGTTACTCGATCATGCCGATGATCGTGTCTATGATCGGCGCATGCGGTTTACGACTGGTTTGGCTTGCAACGATTTTTCAAATACCAAAGTATCATACAGTCCACATGATTTATGTATCGTATCCGATTACCTGGGCGATCACGTTTTTTGCACATATCTGCTGTTTTATCTGGGCAAAACGATGTGTGGAGAAAAAAGCGGGAGTCTTAAAATAGATAACAAAATAGGATAAAAGAAGAAAATCCTGTTACATCCATCCGTAAGGGAGGAAAAACAGGATTTTTTACAAAGTAAAACGATAAGTGTGAAGTCTGCTACGCAGATTCATCCGGTTTAAACCGGGTACTGAATTTGTCTTCACCGCAGCAGTGACGTTCGCCGCCTTCTTCATAGATAATGTAATCGCCTTCACGAATAAAGATCACACCACGGCGGTTTTTGATAAATGGGCATACAAGCTGACCATTTTCACGTTCCAGTTTTACGAGTCCTTCGGTAATGATCCAGCCGGCTGTAACGACCTTTGTCCAAGGTTCAAAGCCATCTTCCATGTTTTTACCCGGCTCGTATTTTTCTGCTTCAACAGAGAAAGAACTACGCAGATATTTTTTTCTCAAAGAAATCACCTCCTGTAAAAAAACTATTTTTTTACATTATATTACATTTTTGTCAGAAAGAAAAGGAAAATGTAAGACTTCCTTATTGAAAAAAAGAAGTACAATACTACAGAAAAATGAAAGAAAGAGAGTAGGACATGAATTACTATTTTGCACCCATGGAAGGGGTTACCGGATATGTTTACCGCAATGCACATCATGCCATATTTCCGGGAATTGATAAATATTTTACGCCTTTTGTGTCACCGAACCAGAACCGCTGTTTTACACCAAGGGAGAAACGGGATATTTTACCGGAAAATAATCGTGGGATCTGTGTCGTGCCACAGATATTGACCAATCGTTCCGATTATTTTTTGCGTACGATGAAGGAACTTGCCGCTTTTGGATATCAAGAGGTAAACCTGAACTTAGGATGTCCGTCGGGAACCGTTGTTTCTAAGGGCAGGGGAGCGGGTTTTTTAGAGGATGCGGATAAGCTGGATGCTTTTTTTGACGAGGTGTTTCAAAAAGCGGATTTAGAAAAAATGAAGATCTCTGTGAAAACCAGGATCGGAATAGAGGATGCAGAAGAATTTGAAGATTTACAGAAGGTATTCAATCGTTATCCGTTTGCCGAGGTCATCATCCATCCCCGTGTCCGCAGTGATTTTTATAAAAATCAGCCAAATCGTCAGGTCTTTGGAGAGTTTTTGAAAGAAAGCGTAAATCCGGTCTGCTACAATGGAGATATTTTTACGGTATCGGATGCAGCAGAGTTAAAAGCAGAATTTCCGGAATTAGAAAGCATCATGTGCGGAAGAGGGCTGTTAAGCAATCCGGCACTGGTGCGTGAGCTGCAGGGTGGAGAAACGCTGAAAAAAGAAGAACTGCATAGATTTCATGATACTCTTTATGAAAGTTATCGGACATTGTTTGCGCCGGATGAGCGGAGCGTATTGTTTAAGATGAAAGAGCTGTGGGGATATTTTATCACAGCATTTCAGGGTGCAGAACGTGATGTGAAAAAGATAAAAAAGGCACAGCATTTTGCAGAATATGAGGCGGCGGTAAGTCATATTTTTGAAAACCATGAGGTAGGATTATTGACAGAATAGAAATGACCCACATCGGAGCGTACCGGTATGGGTCTTTTTTCTCTATGGGATCATCTTTGCATTTCCGGGATACGAAGAATCTGACCGATATAGATCAGATCAGGGTCCGCAATACCATTGAGGGCGGTAATGGCAGGTACGGTCGTTTCGTAGCGTCTTGCAATCTGCCAGAGTGTATCGCCGGGTCTTACAATGTATTCTACAGTGTTGTCTTTTTCAGAAGAGGAATCAGAATCGGATAGTGAGATTAAAATGCCATCCCGGAATTTATTCAAATCTACGTTGCCGGAAATCCCCGGAACCGTACCGGTATTTGAATACTGAAATCCCGTCCAGCTCTCCCAGACGGTAATATCAGGCGGGAATTCATCGCGTTCACTGTAATCGGCAAGCCACAGCGGATATTTTGAAAATGCATCACTCCAGATCGTTTTCGCAGAGGAAGCGTCGGTATAGATCATCGGCGTGATTTTCGTCAAACGTTCTAATTCTTCTAAAAAAGTCAGTCCGATCTCATTGATATCTTCCCGTTCCATACCGGAGAAATCTTCAAAGTCCATAGCCGGTCTTGCATTAAAGGAGGTAGCACGGATCAGGTTAAAAAAGTCATTTGCCTGTGCTTTTGCTTCACTTGTATTTTTGGCGGTCACATAGTAGTAGGCACCAAAGATCAATCCGGCTCTGGCTGCCTTTAAGTAGTTTTGTTTAAAATATGGATCGGTGATCTGACCGCCTTCCCCGGCTTTGATATAAACGACATCGATCCCGGAGGCTTTTACACGGTTAAAATCAATGGTACCCTGATAGCTGCTGACATCAATACCGTCAAAAAGTTTATTCTCCTGTGCAATAGAAATGGTTTTGTTTGACATAAAAAATCTCCTTTCTCACTATCCCTAGTATATGAAAAGAAATTTTGGGAGTGACATTTGGGTCAAAGATTTTTCTTAGAAAAGGACTTGACTTTTTTTCAAAAGATGCTATTATAATGATAACAGTAACAATTACTAATATCGAAAAGGAGAAAACAATATGAATTTAAAAGGTACGAAGACAGAAGCAAACTTACAGACAGCATTCGCAGGAGAATCCATGGCAAGAAATAAATATACTTATTTCGCATCTAAGGCAAAGAAGGATGGATATGTTCAGATTGCCAATATTTTTGAAGAGACAGCAGCAAATGAGAAAGAGCATGCAAAGATGTGGTATAAGCTGTTAAACGGCGGTGCAGTCGGAAGTACTATCGAGAACTTAAAGGCTGCAGCTGAGGGCGAGAACTATGAGTGGACAGATATGTATGACCAGTTTGCAAAAGAGGCAAGAGAAGAGGGCTTTGATGATATTGCAACGTTATTTGAAGGTGTTGCAGCAATAGAGAAAGAGCATGAGGAGAGATATCGCAAGCTGTTAGCAAATATCGAAGGAGATCTGGTATTTTCTAAAGACGGCGATGTAATCTGGCAGTGTTCTAACTGTGGACATATCTGTGTTGGTAAAAAAGCACCGGAAGTATGTCCGGTATGTAACCATCCACAGGCTTACTTCCAGGTAAAGGCAGAGAATTATTAAACTATCATTCGTCCATTGTGCCGGATGAGAATATAGGATATAAGATGAGATAGCATAGGAAAACCCCGATACATGATTGGTGTATCGGGATTTTTTCTGTTTTTCCGGTAGATATGAGGAAACATCTAAGCTATAATAAAAACAATGGGATAAAAACAGGAAAGGCGCAGAGGTAGAACATGTCATTACAATTTGTATTTGGACCGTCCGGGGGCGGAAAGTCCTATTATTTATATGAAAAAATTATAGAAGAGGCAAAAAAAGACCGGACAAAGGACTTTTTACTGATCGTACCGGAACAGTTCACGATGCAGACGCAAAAAGAACTGGTAGAACGCAGTAAAAATCACGCGATCATGAATATTGACGTGTTAAGTTTTGAACGTCTGGCATTTCGTGTTTTTGATGAATTGGGAATGTATCAGATACGGATTTTAGAAGAGACCGGAAAAAATCTGATCTTACGCCGTTTAACGGAAGAATATGGGGACAGCATGAGCGTCCTTGGAAGTAATTTAAAAAAGATGGGGTATGTCAGTGAAATAAAATCATTGATCTCGGAGTTTATGCAGTATCAGATCACACCGGAGGATATAGAGGCATGGTGTGAGGATGAGGATAATGCATGGTCTTTCCGCCTGAAAATGAAAGATATTTTAGTGATCTACCGAAAGTTTTTAGAGTATTTAGAGGGCAGTTATATCACTTCGGAAGAAGTGTTAGAGGAATGTGCAAAGACAGCAGGACGTTCGGTCATGTTAAAGGACTGCAATCTGATTTTTGACGGATTTACAGGATTTACACCGGTACAGGTCAATCTGTTAAAAACACTGTTTCCGATGACAGACCGGGTGTGGGCGGCTGTCACGTTAGATAAAAGGGTAGACCCTTTTTGTGTGACCGGAATACAGGAACTTTTCCATATGAGCCAGAAAATGGTCAGAACGCTGTTAGAACTTGCCGATGAGGCAAAGTGCGAAGTGTTAGAGCCGATATGGGTAGAAGACGGCAGACAATACCGTTATGGGAACGCAAAAGCATTGCTGCATTTAGAGGAAAATCTGTTCCGCAGCAGTTTAAAAGCCTATCCGAAAGAACAGGATGAGATACAGATCCAAAGCTGTCAGAACCGGAAGGAAGAGTTAGAATTTGCGGCAGCGACGATCAGCCGGATGGTAAGGGAAGAAGATTACCGTTACCGCGATTTTGCCATTGTATCGGGAGCAGCGGCGGATTATGCCAATTATGTCAAAGAAATCTTTGAAGCCTATGGGATCCCTTATTTTATTGATGAGAAAAAGACCATCCTGTTTCATCCGTTTATTGAATTTTTACGGGCATCGTTAGAAATGGTAGAAGAGGATTTCTCGTATGAGAGCGTGATGCGGTATTTCCGCAGCGGACTCAGCAGGCAGAGCACTGAGGAAATAGATCGGTTAGAGAACTACATACTTGCAACGGGCATCTGGGGGTATCGGAAGTGGAATCATGTATTTGAAAAATGTCCGGCAGGATATTGCGAGGAGACATTAGAAGAATTAAATCAGATCCGCAGTAATTTTATGGAATGTGCAGGGGTTTTCCGGGAAGTGCTTGCAAAGAAAAAGACCACGGTAAAGGAAAAGACAACCGCACTGTATCAGTTTCTCACTGCTCATGAAGTGGAAGAAAAACTGCGAAAGATGCAGTTGGAATTTGAAGAAGAAAGGGATTTTGCGGCAGCAAAGGAATATGAGCAGATTTATGGGATCGTGATGGATCTGTTAGATAAGATCGTAGATCTGCTTGGAGACGAGCAGTTTGATATTACGGAATATGCAGATGTCTTAGATGCCGGATTTGAAGCGGCAAAGGTAGGTGTGATCCCGCCGGGATATGACTGCGTGGTATTAGGTGATATCGAAAGAACAAGATTAGATGATATCCGTGTGCTCTTTTTTGCCGGAGTGAATGATGGGATTATCCCGAAAGCGGCAGCGGCGGGCGGTATCCTGTCAGGTTTTGACAGGGAACATCTTTTAGAAAAGGATATCCAGCTTGCACCGACACCAAGAGAGCGGGCGTTTATCCAAAAGTTCTATCTGTATTTAAATATGACAAAGCCAAAAGAACATTTAATTCTAAGTTATTCCCGCGTGGATTCGGAAGGAAAAGCGATACGTCCATCTTATCTGATCGGACAGATCAAAAAAATGTATCCACAGATCAAAGTACAGGAAGCATTTGACCGCAGTATGACCATTGCAACGCCAAAGAGCAGTATGTCCTATTTTTTACAGGGACTCTTAGCACAAAGGGAACAGCATGGACTTCACATGGAAGAGACGGCAGGAAAGGACTGGGAGGCTTTAGCGCACTGGTATTTAGAAAACAAAGATTGGGCAGAACCGATTTATCATCTGATCGATGCTTCTTATATGCAGTACCATGCGAAAAAGTTGCCGGGAGATCTGATACATGAGATTTATGGAAAAGTGCTTGAGAGCAGTGTCACAAGGTTAGAGCGTTATGCCGCCTGTGCCTGCGCGCATTATCTGCAATATGGCTTAGGGCTCAGCGAACGCCAGATGCAGGATTTTACACCGGCAGATTTCGGTAATGTATTCCACTTTGCAATTGAATCTTTTTCAAAAAGCCTGCGAAAAGAAGGGCTGACCTGGAAAGATTTAGAGGAAGAGGACAGCAGAAGGTTAGAAGAACATTCTTTTGAGGAATCTTTAGAAAGAAACAGGCTCTTAGAAGAATATGATACAAAAAAAAGTCAGTTTATGATCGGACAGATGAAGCGTGTCTACCATCGCACCATTGAGACACTGCGGGAACAGGTAAAGCGTGGAAAATTCCGCCCGGAAGGCTATGAGCTGGTCTTTTCAGCAGCAAATCATTTAGACGCGGCACAGTTCGTCTTAAACGAAGAAGAACGGATGCATCTGCGTGGAAGGATTGACCGGATGGACACTTATACGACCAATGAAAAGGTCTATGTAAAGATCATCGATTACAAGACCGGAAATACGAGTTTTCAGCTTTTAAATCTCTATCATGGTTTACAGTTACAGCTTGTGGTATATCTGAACGCGGCATTGGAGGTAACGGCGAAGAAATATCCACAGAAAACGACAGTGCCTGCGGGAATCTTCTATTATCATGTAGATGACCCTTATGCAGAGGGCAGAGCCGAAATGAGCGAGGAAGAAATTGGAGAGGAAATCCTACAGCGTCTGAAGTTAGATGGTATTGTCAACAGTGAGGAAGATGTCTGGCGGGCAATGGATACAGAGATGGAGAGCGAGTCGCATGTCATCCCGGTAAAATTAAAAAAAGACGGAACGATTTCTGCAACATCTAAGACACTCTCAGAAACAGCTTTTTCTAATGTCGGAGCATTTGCAACAGAAAAGATTAAGGAGCTTGGCAATGGAATGTTAGGAGGAAATATTGCAGCAGAGCCATATCTGTTAGACTCGAAAAGCGGCTGTGACTATTGTGCGTATCGGAGTATCTGTGGATTTGATGCAAAGATTCCGGGATATCATTATCATGAGTTAGAAAAAAATTTAAAGGACAATGATATTCTTAAAAAAATAAGTGAAGACTTAACAAATAAAGGGGGCGGCGAGTAATGGCTGTGGAATGGACAAAAGAACAGAGACAGGTAATTGAATTACGGGATCGCAATATCTTAGTATCCGCGGCAGCCGGTTCTGGAAAGACCGCCGTCTTAGTAGAGAGGATCATAAAAAGGATTACCGATGAACAGCATCCGGTGGATGTGGACCGGCTCTTAGTGGTAACCTTTACCAATGCGGCAGCTTCAGAGATGCGCGAAAGAATTGGTGATGCCATTGAAGCGGCATTAGAAAGGGAACCGGAAAATCATCATCTGCAAAGACAACAGTCGTTGATCCATAATGCCCAGATCACGACGATTGACAGTTTTTGTCTCTATATCGTGCGAAATTATTTCCATACGATTGATTTAGAACCGGGGTTTCGGATTGCAGATGAGGGAGAATTAGCACTGTTAAAAGAGCAGGTATTAGATGAAGTTTTAGAGAGTTTTTATGAAAAATCAAATGAAGATTTTACGTCCTTTATGGAGGCTTTTGCAACGGCAAAAAGCGACCGGAATGTCCGTGGTATGATATTAGAACTCTTTACTACGGCACAGTCGAATCCATGGCAGTCCGAGTGGCTTGATAAGTTAGATGAAGATTACAAAAAAGCATGTGAATCCCCGGATGACTCCGTCTGGATGCAGCTTGCATTTTCTGATTACCGGAACAGTATGGAAGATGTTTTGCGAGAATTGCAAAAGGCATGGAATCTGACACAGGAGTTTGACGGACCGCAGATGTATGCAGGCACTATTAAAAGCGACTTAGAACTGGTGGAAACTTTGTGTACAAAGGATACCTATGTAGATATTGTACAGGCATTGACAGAGATTCCTGCCTATGCACGACTTGCGGCGGCACGGGGCTATGATGGAAGTCTGCAAAAACAGGCACAGGTCAAAGCGGCAAGAGAACAGATGAAAGATACGATCCAGAAGCTGCGTGAAAAAATATTCTTTCAAAGCCAGTCTGATCTGAAGGCTTCTCTTTGCAGACAGCAGCCGATGGTACATGTCTTACTCGAATTAGTCCGCGCGTTTACAGAGGCTTATGACAAGGCAAAACGGAAAAAGAGTCTGGTGGATTTTTCAGATATCGAGCATTTTGCATTGGATATTTTAGTGAATGCTAAGACGAAGGAGCCGACACCTGTTGCAGAGGAGTTCCGGAATTTTTTTGAAGAAGTCATGATTGATGAGTATCAGGACAGCAACTATTTGCAGGAGGCAATCTTAAGTGCCGTATCGAAGATACAGTCAGGAGAGCCAAATATGTTTATGGTTGGGGATGTGAAGCAGAGTATCTATCGTTTCCGTTTGGCAAGACCGGAACTTTTTATGGAAAAATATGAGACTTATACGAAAGAGGACAGTCCGTATCAGAAGATCGAACTGCATAAGAATTTCCGAAGCAGGGAAGGAGTCTTAGCGGCGGTCAATGACATCTTTTATAAGATCATGGGAAAAGATTTAGGCAGGGTTCATTATGATGAGGATGCAGCCCTTTATCCGGGAGCAGATTATCCGGTATTGAAAGGAGAACAGGAATCTTCTGAAGTCATTGTGGTGGAACAGGACAGCAGCACAGAGCGGAGCATTTTAGAAGCAGGGACGATCGGAAGAAAGATCCGGCAGTTAAAGGAAAACGGATGGATCACGGATAAAAAAAGCGGAGAGTTACGAAGACCGGGATATTCGGATATGGTCATCCTTTTGCGAAGTCCCGGAGGAGATGCCGATGTGATGGCAGCTGAACTTGGGAAAATGGGGATTCCGGCACATGCGATCTCGAGAACCGGATATTTTTCCACACAGGAAATCCAGGTGCTTTTGAATTATCTGGCAATTTTGGATAATCCAAGACAGGATATTCCATTAGCATCCGTTCTGACTTCGTGGTTTGGCGGACTTGGCGAAGAGGAGTTAGGCTATCTTCGGGCAGTGGATAAAGAAAAACCATTTTATGAAAATGTGCTGGCATGGATGCCGGAATCCGAAGAGATATCGGAAAGCATCAGCGAGGAATTGCGTCAGAAACTGCCAGAGGAGATACAGGAAAAATTAGCACGTTTTCATCAGACATATCAGAAGCTACGAAAAAAGAGCCGTTATCTGCCAATCCATGAACTGCTCTATGAGATTTTTGCAATGACCGGATATTTAGATTATGTTACGGCACTGCCGGCAGGCGGACAGCGCAGGGCAAATGTGGAAATGCTGATAGAAAAGGCAATTGCATTTGAAAACAGCAGTTACCGTGGCCTGTTCCATTTTATCCGATATATTGAAAAATTACAGAAATATGACGTGGATTTTGGCGAAGCAGAGATTGTCAGTGAAAATGATGAAGCGGTGCGTATTATGAGTATCCATAAGAGCAAGGGTCTCGAATTTCCAATCTGCTTTGTGGCAGGATTGGGAAAACGTTTTAATATGTCGGACAGTTATGGAAAAATCGTCGTACATCCGCAGTTTGGGATCGGTGTGGAAGAGTATGATACGAAAAGGCGGATCAAGTCGCAGTCCTTTGTGAAGCAGATTTTAGCAGAGCAGATCCGTTTGGAAAACTTAGGCGAGGAGCTTCGTGTTCTCTATGTGGCACTGACGAGAGCAAAAGAAAAACTGATTTTAGTCGGAACCCTAAAAAAACCGGGAGAAAAATTAGAAAGCTATCAAAGCAGTGCCGGTACCGGGATGCTTTCCTATGGATGCAGGAGTAATGCGGGAAGCTATTTTGACTGGATTTTGCCGGCAATCTATTCCTATGGTGAAAGATATCCGGTGTATGTGGATAGTGATAGCAAAGAGCAGAGTGAATTCGCAGAGGAATTTCAAAAGGGCTGGGAGAAAGAACAGCTTTTAGAGCATATCCGCGAAGCAGATACAAAGGAGTTAACAGAGCGGCTTTCCTATTGTTATCCGAAAATGGAAGAGGTTTCCTTAAAGACAAAGATATCCGTTTCAGAATTAAAACACAGGGATATGGTATTTGAACCGGAGGAGGAGCAGACGGTACGCTGGTTTGAAGAAGAAGTACCGCTGCCGTATGTGCCGGAATTTGTAAAAGCGCGTGAGGAAAATCAGGGAGCAAAAAGAGGTACAGCAGTACACCGTGCCATGGAGTGCATTGATTTTTCACGGATGGAGGAGCAGATCCAAAGTGCAGGCGTACAGACAGACCGGGCAGGCATTGCAGGCATTGTAAAAAAACGATTGTCAGAGCTTTTAGAAGAGCATAAAATAGATGAGCAGATGTATGAACTGATCCTGCCGGATAAGATTGCCGGATTTTTTATGGATGAAACAGCAATCCGCATGAGTAATGCACAGCGGGCAGGCAGATTATTTTTAGAAAAACCGTTTGTATTAGGAAAAGAAGCGGGTGAGATCTATCCGGAAATGGAGAGTACGGAGCGGGTATTGATCCAGGGAATCGTGGATGTCTTTTTTATTGAGGACGGTAAAGTACATGTGTTAGATTATAAGACTGACCGGGTAAACAAAGGCGAGCAGTTGATCGGAAGATATAAAACCCAGATTGAACTTTATGCGGAGGCATTGGCAAAGGCATTAGAGGTAGAAGTCGGCGAGAAACTGATCTATTCCTTTGCATTAGAAAAAATCGTAAAACTTTAGGAGGAAGATATGAGATTCATTTTAGCATCGGCATCGCCGCGAAGAAAAGAATTGTTAGAACAGATCGGAGTAAAATTCGATATCCTGCCGGCAACCGGCGAAGAGGTGATCACAAAAGAGCTTCCGGGCGAAGAGGTGATGGAATTGGCAAAACAGAAAGCAGAAGAGGTTGCAAAGACAGCAGGAGCAGATGCTTTGGTATTAGGAGCGGATACCGTGGTTGCATATGAAGGAAAAATATTAGGAAAACCAAAGGATGAAGCGGATGCTTTAAGAATGCTTACCATGCTTTCGGGAAAAGAACATGAGGTTTACACCGGAGTGGCATTGATAGATAACCGGGATCAAAGCATGGAGAATTTTTTTGAAAGAACAAAAGTGACGATGTATCCGGTTTCAGAAGAAGAGATCAGAGATTATATTGCCGGTGGCGAACCGATGGATAAAGCGGGTGCCTATGCCATTCAAGGGCTCGGAGCAAAATTCATTCAGAAGATCGAGGGGGACTACAACAATGTTGTAGGACTTCCTATCGGCAGAATTTATCAGGAAATAAAGCGAAAATCCATTGAAATCCCGACGCGTTTTTGATACGATACTATGGGTGTGAAAAAAACGTATTGGGAGAGAGTTATTTAGGAGGAATATCTGGTATGAATGAATATGATGAAGAGTGTCTGCAGGTTTTCTTAGAGAAACAGCTTCAGTTATTTCAGGAAGAGGTAGCAACGACACCGGAGGAGGCAGAGGAATTTTTATCAGACTGCATGGCAGTGATCTGTAAAGATTTAAAAGATGTGAAAGATTACTTTGATGAGGAAGGTGTGGATATTTCCGGACTGTCTTTGGATAACTTAGAGGAATTAGAAGAAGTATTTGCACTTCCGAGTGGAAGATACTTAATTGTAGAAGGATAAAAGAAAGGAAGTTTTTAAATGTTAAATTATGATATTATTATTATAGGAGCAGGACCTTCCGGAATCTTTTGTGCATATGAGTTATTAGAGCATAAAAAAGATTTAAAGGTACTGATGATTGAAAAAGGAAGAAGGATCGAGAACCGCCAGTGTCCGAAACGTAAGACAAAGGTCTGCGTAGGATGTCAGCCATGTTCCATTACGACCGGATTTGCAGGAGCAGGAGCATTTTCTGATGGAAAACTCTCCTTATCCCCGGATGTCGGTGGAAATCTTCCGGAGATTTTAGGCTATGAGGCAGCCAAAGAACTGATCCATGAATCCGATGAAATCTATCTGAAATTCGGTGCAGATACGAGTATTTACGGCGTGGACAAAGAAAAAGAGATCCGTGAGATCAGAAGAAAAGCGATCAATGCCAACTTAAAGCTGATCGAATGTCCGATCCGTCATTTAGGAACTGAAGAGGGATATAAGATTTACTCCAGACTTCAGGAACATCTTTTAGAAGCAGGCGTGGAAATCCGTTTTGATACTATGGTCAAAGACCTCATCATTGAAGGCGGAAGAGCCGTTGGAGTCCTGACCGAAAAAGGCGAAGAATTCCGTGCAAAAGAGATCGTCTCAGCAGTCGGACGTGAAGGAGCAGACTGGTTTGCACATATCTGTAAAGAGCACGAAGTTGAGACAGAGGTAGGAACGGTAGATGTTGGTGTGCGTGTGGAAGTGCGTGATGAAGTTATGGACGTACTGAACCGCAATCTCTATGAGGCAAAACTTGTTTATCATACACCGACCTTTGATGATAAGGTGCGTACCTTCTGTACCAATCCTTCCGGAGAGGTGGCAACCGAGTACTATGATGACGGTCTTGCCGTAGTCAATGGACACGCTTATAAGTCAAAAGATTTAAAGACAAACAATACGAACTTTGCACTGTTGGTATCTAAGAACTTTACAAAACCGTTCAAGACACCGATCGAATATGGAAAACAGATTGCACAGCTTTCCAATATGCTCTGTGCCGGAAAAATCTTAGTACAGACTTTTGGAGATTTTAAACGTGGAAGAAGAACAACCGAGGAGCGTCTGTGCCGTAACAACCTGATCCCGACTTTGAAGGATGCGGTTCCGGGAGATCTGTCTTTGGTATTCCCACATCGTATCATGGTGGATATTGAGGAAATGATCGAGGCACTCGATAAAGTAACACCGGGTATTGCAAGTGATGAAACACTTCTCTATGGTGTAGAGGTAAAATTCTATTCTAACAAAGTTGTAGTCAATAAGGATTTTGAAACCAGTATTCCGGGACTTCGTGCGATCGGAGACGGAGCATCTGTGACAAGAGGACTTCAGCAGGCATCTGCAAACGGATTGTCTGTAGCGAGAAGTATCTTAAAGACAATGGAGTAGGAGATGAGATCACACAGAAGAATCAGGAGTATGGCATGTCTGCTGCTTGTGGCGTTGCTGCTGAGCGGCTGTCAGATCGGAAATACAAAAGTGGTGTTCTTAAAGCCTGTCGGCTATCATCAGGTGTTTAAGATCGACAAAGAGGTTTGCAAGAAAAAAGAGGCAAAGGTCTATCTGACCAATTATATGAATATCTACGGTAATGCCTATGGGGTCAGCCTGAGAAAGCAGAAATCCGTACAGGAAGATTTAGAGCAGTATGTGAAAGAGTTGACAATATCACAGCTTTCTAAGATCAAATGTATGAATGGTATTGCAAAAGAGCAGAAGATCGAGCTGACAAAGGAAGAAGAGCAGATTGCAGAGGCTGCGGCAAAAGAGTACTATGAATCCCTTTCCAAAGAAGAGCGAAAATATATGGGTGCCAGTCAGTCGCTGATCACGAAAATGTATAGCGAGTATTTGTTAGCATCGAAGGTATATCAGTCGTTGATCGGAAGTGTGGATGAGGAAGTCAGTGATGATGAAGCGCGCATTATAGAAGGGATGCAGATTTTTGTCAAGGATTCCGGAAAAGCGGATGAGGTAAAAAAACGCCTGAAAAGAGGCGAAGATTTTGCTTCGGTGGCAGCAAGCTGCAATGAGGAAACCAGAACAGATATTAAATTTGGCAGGGAGGATATGCCAAAGGAAGTTGTGAAAGAAGCATTTGAGTTAGAAAACGAAGAAATCTCAGGAAAGATCAAAACAAAAGAGGGATATTATTTCATCAAGTGCATCAACAAATACAACAAAGAGCTGACAGACAAGAATAAAAAAGTCATTTTAGAGGAACGCAAGGAAAAAGCATTCCATACCGTATATGACAAATATGTTGAAAACAGCTCTACGGTTTTGAATACAAAAATGTGGGATAAACTTCAGGTAAATCTGCCAAAGGATGTTAAGACCGATTCCTTTTTTGAAGTCATAGATCGACATATGGAAGAAAAGTAACAGACAACCTCTCCGGGGACGGAGGGGTTGTTTTAAAATATTGACACATTATGCATAAAAACGGAACTATATGTTACAAAACAGGTATGGTATCTTAAAGAAAGCACAGAGCAAATGAAATGGATTGTTGCAATAGAAAAAAGCAGAATAAAAAGTAATTTCACGAGAAGAAACAGCAGAGGAGTGAGCGTATGAATCAAAAAATCGCAAAAACAGGAGCTATAATAGTCACAGTTCGGTATTAGTATTTGCTGTCTGTATGTTGATATCCTTTCATTTTGGCAGCACCTTGTATGCATGTTGTTACCAATCGGATACATTATGAGATATACAAAAGAGAACGAATATCAGGTAAAGGGACTCGCAAGAGAGAGTTCTATGGATGGAATATTGGATGTTTCATGTTATGAGACATTATGAAAAAGCCCACCGGAGGTTTGTGACTTCCGATGGGCTTTTGTCGTAGACAGTATTTTGTGGTATTTTATATAATAAATATTTGACAATTATTACGAAATAAATTACAATATCGATATAAATGTAAAACAGGGGGGATTCAATGAAAATTAACGAGACGATATTAAAAGTAATAAAAAGTAATAATAATATGATAACTACGGCTCAGGCGGTTGAGTTGGGATTTACACGTTCTCTTCTTTCCTGGTATGTAAAAGAAGGGTTATTAGAACGTGGTTGCAGAGGGGTTTATATTCTGCCTGATTCTGTTTGCGATGACATGTATACACTGATGCTGCGGTCAGATAAAATGATATGTTCGCATGATACGGCATTATTTTTAAATGGGTTATCAGAGAGAACACCATTTATGCATTCTGTAACAATTCCGAGTAATACGAAACTTTCGAATCCTCTGCAGAAGGAATGTGTGTGTTACTATATAAAACCGGAGTTGCATCAGTTAGGTGTTATTACCCGGAAAACCACGTTGGGAAATGAAGTGCGATGTTATAATGCGGAGCGTACGATTTGTGATTTATTACGTTCACGAAATAGACTTGACGAAGAAACGGTTATCAGTGGCATAAAGAATTATGCTGCTTCATCAGAAAAAGATCTTGATCGGTTAGCCACATATGCTTCAAAGCTTGGCGTTGAGAAAAACTTAAAGAGATATATGGAGGTTTTGCTATGAGTGCAAAAGCAATGAGCCTCAAAGAGAAGATTAAGAATTACGCTAAAAGCAACAAAATAGCAGCACAGGTAGTGTTACAGAATTATATGTTTGAACGTTTTTTAGAAAGATTGTCCGTATCAGAATATAGTGAAAAGTTTGTCGTGAAAGGCGGGATGTTAATAGCGGCCATTGTAGGATTGGATACCAGATCAACCATGGATTTAGATACTACTTTAAAAAATTTACCATTGAAAGAAGAACAGATATTGACAGCACTTACTTCTATATGTGAAATAGATTTAGAAGATGATGTTTCATTTGAAATCAAATCGGTGTCTATGATCCGTAAGGGGGATATATATGGTGGGTATTGTGCAAGGATAGATGCAGTTTACGATACAATTATTACACCATTATCGATAGATGTGTCCACCGGAGATGTGATTACACCCTGTGCCATAAAATATGAATTTGAAGGCATTTTTGATGAGGACGTTAAAATCACTTTATGGGGATATAACATTGAAACCGTTATGGCAGAAAAAGTAGAAACTATTTTGAGCCGGGGCATATTTACCACCAGACCGAGAGACTTTTATGATGTATATATTTTAGGAAATACACAAAAATATGATAAGAGAATATTCAGGGAGGCATTAAACGCAACAGCAATTCACAGGGGCTCATTGGAAAAAATAGCTGATAGGAATAAAATTATAGATCATATTTCGGCGGATGAAGATTTGAAAAATATGTGGAAAAAGTATCAAAAGAAATTTTCATATGCTAACGATATATCTTATGAGCAGGTGATAGCTCTGTTAAGAGAGGTTGTCTTAGAAGAATAACGCTATAATGAAAATTTAAGATAAGATGTATTCGTTTTTTGATCACATAAAAATGCGTAACAGATTCAATACCTGTTACGCATTAAAATTTTATTTATCCCGTTAATGATTACTTCGCAAGCAGCATCATAATTTCATTGCTTCTTGCAATAAATGCAGCCATTTCATCAGCAGGAAGCGGCTGGTTTGCGATCATAGCAAGGTCATAGAGCTGTTTACAGAAGGTCGGTACATGCTCGGAATCCTTGTGTTCAAAGATATATTGAACCAAAGCATTGTTTGCATTCAGTACCAGAGTCTCGGAACCGCCAAACATAGAAGGATCCATGCCCATACCGTGCATGCTGTACATTTTCATCATATCCTGCATACGGCGTGTGTCCTCGGAAAGAGTGATCATAGAGGAAATATTTTCATCCTTTAATTTTTCTACTTTGACATCTAAGTTGTCTTTTCCAAGAGCATTTTTGAATACCTCAGTCAGAGTATCTGTGGTTTTTTTTAATTCTTCTTCCGAAACATCTTCTTTTAAGGAATCCGTTACGTCTGCATCAATGCGGGCGAAACGATACTGTTCGTTGCGGGCTTCTAACTGTGAAATGAAAGAAGTATCAATGTTGTGGTCTAAAATGACAGCGTCCATACCCTGTTCTTTGAACATACGGATGTACTGGCTCTGCTGAACCTTGTCGGTAACATAGTAGACAACCTTGCGGGTATCTTTTTCGGTATCAGCAGCAGTATCGGTATCCTGATTTTCCCCGGTATCAGTATCAGCTTCGTCCTTTTTCAGGATTTCAGGTAAGGTCAGGTACTTGTCATCTAAGTTCTTGAACAGGATATAATCATTCATCTTGTCGCAGAATTTTTCATCCTTTAAGCAACCGAACTTAATGAATGGGCTGATGTCATCCCAGTATTTTTCATAGGACTCTTTGTCTGTTTTGCAAAGACCGGCAAGTTTATCTGCAACCTTTTTTGTAATATAATCAGAAATTTTCTTGACAAAACCATCGTTCTGTAAAGCACTTCTGGAAACATTTAAAGGCAGGTCAGGGCAGTCGATGACACCTTTTAAGAGCATCAGGAATTCCGGGATCACCTCTTTGATGTTGTCGGCAATAAATACCTGATTGTTGTAAAGTTTGATCACACCTTCAATGGATTCGTATTCCATGTTGATCTTTGGGAAGTAGAGAATACCCTTTAAATTAAACGGGTAATCCATATTCAGATGGATCCAGAATAAAGGCTCCTTGTAATCCTGGAATACCTTGCGGTAAAAAGCAATATATTCTTCATCGGTGCATTCATTTGGATGTTTTGCCCAAAGCGGGTTCGTGTCATTCAAAGCAACCGGACGTTTTACGATCTTTGCTTTTTCCATTCGAGGGGAGACTTCTACCTGTTCCTTTGTACCGTCTTCGTTTTCTTTTTCTTCATATTTTGCTTCTTCCACGATGTTTTCCACGACAGTGTCCTTTTCGGTTACTTCATCTGCCGGAATAGTTTCGTATTCGGTTTCTGCATTTTCCTTTTCTAAGAAAATCGGGGTAGGCATGAAAGAGCAGTATTTTTCAATGACTTCTCTTGCACGATACTCGTTGGCAAACTCAAGGCAGTCCTCGTTTAAGAAAAGAGTGATCTCTGTACCGACGCCTTCTTTTGTTCCATCATTCATATCAAACTCTGTACCGCCGTCACATTCCCAGTGAACAGCCGTAGCGCCATCCTTATAGGAAAGGGTATCAATATGCACTTCGTCTGCTACCATAAAAGCAGAGTAGAAGCCGAGACCGAAATGTCCGATGATCTGGTCTTCGTTTGCCTTGTCCTTGTATTTTTCTAAAAAGTCAGTGGCACCGGAAAAAGCAATCTGATTGATGTATTCCTCAACCTCGTCAGCAGTCATACCAAGACCGTTATCGATAAATTTCAAAGTTTTTTCTTCCGGGTTCAAAACTACGCGGATTTTTGCTTCGTAGTCATCCGGGAGGCTGTATTCACCCATCATATCCAGTTTTTTCAATTTGGTAATGGCATCACAACCGTTCGAGATCAATTCACGGTAAAAAATGTCGTGGTCAGAATATAACCATTTCTTTATAATAGGAAAAATATTGTCACTGTTAATGGAAAGGCTTCCATGTCTGTTACTCATAGTCATACACTCCTTCTTGTGTTTTGCTTTCAAATGTTTTGATGCTAGTACATATTTTAGTATTAGAAAATGACAATGTCAATAGAAAATTAGCACTCGATAAAAATGAGTGCTAACAGATACGGCAAAAACATTGAAAACATGGACTTAATGAGAATTTATTAAAAAAATATAAACAATCAGAGAAATAAAAAATCTCCAAATAAAGAAAATGACGAAAAAGACGAAAAAACAGAGAAATACAAATAAAAAATGCACAACAAATTGTACTTGGATTTGTGCATTTTAGAAAAAATGCATAGAAAACGTAAAGATTATTGAGAAAAATTGTTCATTTTCATTGCGTTAATATTTTAACGATGATATAATAAATTAAAATGAGTTAACATGTCTATATGCCACGCTGCGCGGGCAAGAAATAAGGAGCACCCACAGGGCATCTATATGCCACGCTGCGCGGGCAAGAAATAAGGAGGATATATATTGAAAAAAGAAGAGAAAAAACAATTGGATGACATCCTGAAGGCTCATGATTACAACAAGACATCCGTCATTGCGATCATGCAGGATATCCAGAAAATCTATCATTACCTTCCACAGAAGGTACTCACTTACATCGCAGGTGAATTGGGATTGAGTGAAGCAAAAGTGTATGGTGTAGCAACCTTTTATGAGAATTTTTCCTTAGAGCCAAAGGGAAAATATGTGATCAAGATCTGTGACGGTACCGCCTGTCATGTGCGGAATTCTACCGCAATCTTAAATGAAATCCGTTCTGTTTTGGGTGTATCACAGGAGCATCCGACCACAGAGGATATGATGTTTACGGTTGAGACGGTTTCCTGTCTGGGAGCCTGTGGATTAGCACCGGTCTGTACAGTCAATGACAAAGTACATCCGGCAATGACCCCTGAAAAGGCAAGAGCTTTAATAGAAGAATTAAAGGAGGAAGCTGCAAATGAAAATTAAGACAAGACAGGAATTAGAAGCAAAAAGAGCGGAGTACGCAGCTTCTTTAAAGACACAGAAAAAGCAGATCTTAATCTGTGCAGGAACCGGATGTGTTGCCGGAGGTTCTTTAAACATCTATGCAAGATTGCAGGAAATTTTAAAAGAACGCGGCATCAAATGTTCTCTGGTATTGGAAAAAGAACCGCATGAAGAGAGTGTGGGACTGAAAAAGAGTGGATGCCATGGATTTTGTGAAATGGGACCATTGCTTAGAATTGAACCGGCAGGACTTCTTTATATCAAAGTAAAGGTAGAAGATTGTGAAGAAATTATCGAAGAGAGTATCATCAATGACCGCGTGATCGAGCGTCTGGTATATCATGACCAGGAGGGCAAGGCTTATGAGAAACAGGAGGAAATCCCATTCTATAAGCAGCAGACCCGTGTGGCATTAGAGGATTGTGGACGTATTAATGCAGAGTCCATCAAAGAATACATAGCAGTCGGCGGTTACAGTGCCGTAGCAAAAGCACTGTTTGATATGACACCACAGCAGATTGTCGATGAGATTTCCGAAGCATCCTTACGAGGACGTGGAGGCGGCGGTTTCCCGACCGGAAGAAAATGGGCACAGGTATTAGCACAGGATTCCGAAATTAAATATGTGGTATGTAATGGTGATGAGGGAGATCCGGGAGCATTCATGGATCGAAGCATGATGGAGGGAGATCCGCATCGTGTGATTGAAGGAATGCTGATTGCAGGTATTGCAACCGGAGCACATTACGGATATATCTATGTGCGTGCAGAGTATCCGCTTGCCGTAGAACGTCTTCAGACAGCAATTCAGAAGGCAGAAGAAAAAGGTCTGTTAGGAAAAAATATCTTAAATTCAGGTTTTGACTTTGACTTAAAGATCAGTCAGGGTGCCGGAGCATTCGTTTGTGGTGAGGGTTCCGCACTGACCGCTTCCATCGAGGGAAATCGTGGTATGCCGCGTGTAAAACCGCCTCGTACCGTAGAAAAAGGATTGTTTGAAAAACCAACCGTTTTAAATAACGTAGAGACCTACTGTAACGTTCCGCCGATCATCAATAAAGGGGCAGACTGGTATAAGACGATCGGACCGGATAAGAACCATGGAACAAAAGCGTTTGCCTTAACAGGAAACGTTATGAATACAGGACTGATCGAGGTTCCGATGGGAACACCGCTTCGCAAAGTTATTTTTGATATCGGAGGCGGTGTCAAAGGTGGAGAGTTTAAGGCAGTCCAGATCGGAGGACCATCCGGTGGATGTCTCTGTATCAATCCGAGTGAAGACCACCTGAATTTACAGTTGGATTTTGACTCCCTGAAAAAAGTAGGAGCCATGATCGGAAGTGGTGGACTTGTTGTTATGAACGACAAGAGCTGTATGGTAGAAGTGGCAAGATTCTTCATGAACTTTACACAGAACGAATCCTGTGGAAAATGTATTCCGTGCCGCGAGGGAACCAAGCGTATGTTAGAGCTGTTAACCGATATCTGCGAAGGACGCGGAACGATGCAGCATATTACATTATTAGAGGAACTGTCCGAGACCATTTCCGCAACAGCACTCTGTGGACTTGGAAAGACAGCAGCATCTCCGGTTGTCAGCACGATGAAATACTTCCGTGATGAATATATTGCCCATGTGGTAGATAAGAAGTGTCCGGCAGGACAGTGTAAAGCCTTAGTAACCCTTCAGATCGATCCGGAACTTTGTAAAGGATGCTCAAAATGTTCAAGAGTCTGTCCGGTTGGAGCAATTTCCGGCGAGATCAAGAAACCGTTTAAGATTGATACCACGAAGTGTATCAAGTGTGGAGCCTGCAAGGAAGGTTGTCCTTTCCATGCAGTAAAAGAAGTATAGGAGGGACTGGCATGGAAAAATATATGATCATAGACGGAGAACGCGTGTCGTTCACCGATGAAAAAAATATACTTGCGGTAATCCGCAAAGCCGGAATTATTTTACCGACATTTTGTTATTACTCAGATTTATCCATCTATGGTGCATGCCGTATGTGTGTCGTAGAAGACAAGTGGGGTGGCATTGTGGCATCCTGTTCTACACCGCCAAAGCATGAGATGGAGATCTATACGAATACACCACAGCTTTATTATCACAGAAAACGTATCTTAGAGCTGTTATTAGCAGCACATTGCAGAGACTGTACAACCTGTGAGAAGAATGGAAAATGTAAACTGCAGGAATTAGCCAAACGTTTCGGAATTCCGGGAGTGCGTTTTGAGAACACCAATCCGATCCGTCCGATAGACCGTTCTTCAAAAGCGATCGTAAAAGACCCGAATAAATGTATCCTCTGTGGTGACTGTGTCCGTGTCTGCAACGAGATTCAGCATGTCGGAGCGATCGATTTTGCAAACCGTGGCTCTAAAATGATCATTTCCACAGCATTCGGACGTGATCTTGCGGATACAAACTGTGTCAACTGTGGACAGTGTGCAGCAGTCTGTCCGACCGGAGCGATTACGATCAAAAACGATACCCATGACGTATGGGAAGCAATCCATGATCCGAAAAAACGTGTGGTAATGCAGATTGCACCGGCAGTCCGTGTTGCGATCGGTGAGGCATTCGGTTATGAACCGGGTGAGAATACAATTGGAAAATTAATTGCATCCTTAAGAAAATTAGGTGTAGATGCAATCTTTGATACCTCCGTGGGAGCAGACCTTACCATTATGGAAGAGTCTGCGGAGTTAGTAGAGACACTTTCCGAAGAAGGACGGAAATACCCACTCTTTACTTCCTGTTGTCCGGGCTGGATCCGTTTTGTAGAGACAAAATATCCGCACCTGATGAAATATGTATCTACTTCAAAATCCCCGATGGAGATGTTTGGAGCGGTCATCAAAGAATATTATAAGAAATTAGACAAAGAAGAAGGAAAAGAGACCGTATCCGTTGCGATTATGCCATGTACGGCAAAGAAATATGAGGCATCCAGAGAAGAGTTTGTACGCAACAGCAGACCGGATGTGGATTATGTTCTGACTTCCGAAGAAGTAATTGGAATGTTTAAAGAGATCGGTATCCGCTTTGACCGTTTAGAGCCGGAAGCATATGATATGCCATTCTCAATCTATTCCGGAGCCGGTGTGATCTTTGGAGCAACCGGTGGTGTGACCGAAGCAGCAGTCAGACGTGTCGTAGCCGATAAGAGTCCGAAAGCATTAAAAGACATTGAGTTCATCGGAACACGAGGAATGGCAGGCACCAAGATCTGTGAATTGGATTTAGGAGAGCGTACCGTCCGTATCGGCATCGTCAGCGGACTTGGTAATGCAGAGGAGCTGATCAAGAAGATCGAAAGCGGTGAAGAGCATTTTGACTTCGTAGAAGTGATGGCATGTCCGGGAGGATGTGTTGCCGGTGCAGGTCAGCCGTTTGCACGTTCCACAGAAAAACGTCTGCGTGCAGAGGGACTTTACAAAAACGATAAGGCACTTCAGATTAAACGAAGTGAGAACAACCCAATTGTGAAGAATCTCTACGATGATCTCTTAAAGAACAGAGAGCACGAACTGCTTCATGTTCACTATCCGGGGCATAAGGCAGATGCATAGGGAGTAGAGGAGACTGCTATAAGGAATATATAGAAGATATACATATATAATATGCAAAAAAAAAGAATCAGAACTTATTGTTCTGGTTCTCAGACTGTAGACAAAGCGCTCCGAGAAATCATGTTTCTCGGAGCCTTTTTCTATCACTATAAAGATGTTTGGGTTTA